>NZ_QAJQ01000009.1:0-226439 GCF_003852395.1 Pedobacter sp. KBW01 | reverse complement strand
TACTATTGCCGAAATCCCCACATAAATCGTGTAATCATCGTTCAGCTTTACTTTAGGGTTATCTTTAACTCTTTTGTAGGGCATCGACAATGAATTCTTGCCGGCCATTTTCTCTGATGGCTCCCCACCTGATCCGAAAATATAAAAGTGCTGCGGTTTTTTATGGAGTTTCATCGACAGAGCAATCTGCTCGAACTCTGGAGAAAAGTCCCGGTATGCCTCCATACCATTTTTAGAAACCTCTTTTCTAAAACGGATTCGTTTTAATTTAAAATCTATATCCTCAACTTTAAGTTTTAATAGTTCCTGCTGGCTTCTCACACATAGGTGATAGGTAAATGCACAAGCGTTATAGACCATTCGCTGTTCATGGTTTACCATAAACATCTTAATTTTTTCAGCAATATCCCTTTTATACCAGGTATGCTTACCGACTGTGGCTTTAACTTTTTGGATTTTTCCTTTGGCTGGATTCTTTAAAATATATTCTTCCATCTCAAACCAATTGAAAGCAGTCATGATCAGGTCGATGTTGCTATTGTAAGTGGTAGGGTTCCAGGAATTATTCTTCTTAGCGTAAAGCAAGGCATCGGCAATCTGCTGTCTTGTTATATCCGATACGCTGAGCTCGAGTAAATCTTTATCCGTTAGGTATCTGGTAAACCATTTTATAACGCCCCGGTGTGTCGAATGCGAGTTGGTATTATCCGTCCTGTCAATCCTACTCTGCAGATAATCTGCAAGTGCTGTGACTATATTGGTATTGGATTTTTGATTTTCGGATATCTGCTTTTCTTTTTTTAGGATCTTTTCCTCAATAGTGACCGTTTCATTTATAACAACATTGCTTACAAGAGCGAGCTCTTCCTCGAAAGGATTATAGTTTAGGTTATTTAAGAGTAATTTATATTTGGCCACCAGGTGCTGCGCATATTCTTCCCTTTCCTTTCCTTTGTACCGGTTTAAATTTTCGTACACCTTTATCCGGATTCGCTTTCTTGGATAGCGGTCCCAAAGAATGTGCGGCACGTCGTGGTTCCAATGAATGAACCACTTCTCTTCATTGCTCTTATCAATCTTTGGATCTGAAGGTGCCCTCATGCGCTTAATCGCTTTTAAAAACTGTGTCCCTAATGTGTCCCCGTTTTTCTGAGGCATAAAAAAAGCAGCCTCAAGGACTGCTTTAAAACTTCTGGGTGGCTGATGGGGCTCGAACCCACGACCCTCGGCACCACAAACCAATACTCTAACCAACTGAGCTACAGCCACCGTTTTTTTTTGATGTCACAAAAGTACGACTTTTAACATTCCCTGCAAATATTTTTACTAAAGTTTTCACAACAAATTTTTAATTCCTTAACATTCAATTATTTGAATTTGAAAAAAAATTTCAGCAACAGATAAGACAAGCTATTTTGGTGCTAAAAACATAACTTTACGGCGTTTATGATCGAAATTTACACAGACGGAGCAGCAAGCGGAAACCCCGGACCAGGCGGTTGGGGTACTATTTTAAGGGCCGGGCAACATTACAAAGAGTTAAGCGGTGGTTTCAGGATGACTACCAATAACCGAATGGAGCTCCTTGCCGTAATTAAAGGTCTGGAAGCGCTTAAAAGCTTAAACCAGCAGGTTACGGTTTTCTCCGATTCTAAATATGTGGTAGATGCGGTAGAAAAAAAATGGGTATTTGGCTGGGTAACTAAAAATTTTAAAGACAAGAAAAACAAAGACCTATGGATTCGCTTTCTCGAACTTTATAAACTTCATAAAGTGAAATTCGTGTGGATTAAAGGTCACAACGACCACCCGGAGAATGAGCGTTGCGACCGTTTAGCGGTTTTTGCTTCACAAGACAAGCAAAATCTTGCCATCGATACCGTATTTGAAGTAGAAAGAGCTAAGGGTAGCTAATCAATTCCACCTACCACGCCCAGATCCTGTAAGGTGTTTTCTACCTTTGCCTCAAGTGAAATTGATTTGGCAGTATATAAAAGCATCATTTCTTCCGCCTTGTCAACCATATTTTTCGATCCGATAAATACAGGTACCCGTTGGTGCAGTTCAGTTGGCTGAATATCCAATATCCGGTCGAAACCAGTGCTGGCCTTCCCTCCTGCCTGCTCAATAATGAAAGCCATAGGGTTGCACTCATAAAGCAAACGCAGTTTCCCCTTAGGCGAGCGCGCAGTGGTAGGATAGATATAAATACCGCCCTTAATCAAGTTACGGTGAATATCGCCCACCATCGAACCAATATAGCGCGAGGTATAAGGGCGTTTGGTAGCCTCATCTTCCACCTGGCAATATTTGATGTATTTTTTAACCCCATCCGGAAAATGTACGTAGTTACCTTCGTTTACGGAATACATGTAACCTGTTTCGGGTATTTTCATTTGAGGATGCGAAAGACAGAACTCACCGATTGATGGATCGAGCGTAAAACCATTAACTCCCTTACCCGTAGTGTACACGAGCATGGTCGATGAACCATAAATAACATAACCCGCAGCAACCTGCTCGGTACCTTTTTGCAGTACATCAGCTAAGCTGGCCCTGCCCTCTACCGATTTTCTCCTGTAAATCGAAAAAATAGTACCTACGGCAACATTCACATCAGTATTAGACGAGCCATCCAGCGGATCAATACACACGATGTATTTTGCATTTTGCGAAACCGGAGAGTCAATATGGATAATTTCATCCTCCTCCTCAGTAGCTACAATACAACATTCGCCACCACTGGTTAAAGCCGCAATAAACTGTTCGTCAGCATAAACATCCAGTTTCTTTTGCTCTTCGCCCTGAATATTGGTTGTGCCCATATCGCCAAGGATATCAACCAAACCCGCCTTGTTAATTTCGCGGTTAACGATTTTTGCAGCAATACCAATATCCCGTAGCAGCCTCGAAAGTTCACCTTTGGCATAGGGGAAATCTGCCTGTTTCTCTATAATAAATTGTCCTAGTGTTTTAACGCCACAAACCATACTTAGTGTATATTTTACATTATCTACCCGATAACTCTATGACCTCTAAGGTATGAATATTTTCGTCAGTAATGCAAAAGCGAATCAGGGTTCTCACTTTGTGCCAACCGTGTTTTCCCGCTGCTCCGGGGTTTATATGCAAACATTTTAGCTTTTCATCGAACATCACTTTCAAAATATGCGAGTGCCCTGTGATAAATAATTTTGGAGGGTTAGTGTATATTTCAGGCTTAACTAAAGATGAATATCTACCCGGATATCCGCCAATATGTGTCATCCACACATCTACCCTTTCGCAGCTAAATCGATTTTTCTCAGGGAATTCATTTCTAATCGCCGCATCATCTATATTTCCGAATACACCGCGTAAAGGTTTAAAAGCGGCCAAAGGCGCAGCTACATCCGGACCAAAATCGCCGGCATGCCAAATCTCATCTACACTTTCAAAGTGCCTAAAAACCGCATCATCTAAAAAACCATGTGTATCTGAAATTAACCCTATTTTTTTCATTATGTAAACTTAATTGTGTCCTTAATTTACAAGACATAACAGCTATAAAGCACGAAATCTCCAGCAATAGCTTTCAAAGTTAAACCTAAAAGCCGAAATAAAAAGACTGCTATATCTTACAAATAAAGGTCGCGGTAATTGTACTATATTGACATATTCTTAGTAATGGGTAAGCAAAAAAGATATTTATTTTTATTTATTCCAGCCAAAGCTTATAAACTATAATATCTTTTACCATAAAACCACTACTTTAGTATTAAATCTATGAAATTACTTCGCCTCTCATTACTATTTATTATTACGCTAACCACTCAGAGCCTGTTCGCTCAAGTTATTTACAGAGGCACAATAACCGACGACAAAAAACGACCTATACCATTGGTTACGATTAAACTAATGGCAGAAAACACAGAAAGCGCGAGTAACCAAAATGGTCAGTTTAACATCACATCATCAAGAGGCTTAAGCGATACACTATTATTTAGTAGTGTTGGATACGAGAGTAAGAAAATAGCCACCACAGATTTTAGACAAAACAGCAAAGTCATCTTACCAGAAAACATACTATCGCTAAAGGATGTAAATATTGCTGGTGGAAAGAAAAAAAGCGTTATAATTAATTACTTTGAATACGCTCAAGCTAACTACAATCCCCAAATCAGGAAGCAAATATCACCTTATATCTCACCTTTTCCAATAGCAAAACTTTTCACCTCGGAGATAGCTCATGCAAAAATTGAGAAAATAACTCTAGGGAGATTTGTATACAAGGACTATTACAAGGGCCCTATAAATAATACATTCACCCGTGTAATGCGTGGTGGAAATTATAATCCGGTAATGGTTGGGCAACAGCAAATAGCTACGGCAAGTTCAAATTTCAACAACGAAAAAATCATCACTAAGAGCTCTAATGCCCGTTTTAACCTTTATTTGCTGGAAGTAGATACCCTGACAGGAAAACCTGGCAAGCTTCTGTATAAAGATAAAATTGAGGTTAAATTAACCAATAACGCAACTTTGATTGAAGTTGGGCTCACCACCAAACAAATTTTCATTCCACATCAAAAATTTTATGTAATGGTAGAGTGGCTCTATATTCCTTTTAACGAAAATATTGCATTAAGCCATGAGCTCGTTAACAAACCTGCCCAATTAAACAAAAACCAAGATAGAACTACCATTATGCCTGTTTATAAAACGAATTATGAGCCTCTGCTTTCAATTTACGCAGCTAAAAAAGATAAAGTAGCTACAAAATGGAGACTTATTAGCGATCAATGGGAGTCTTTACCATTGGCAAAAAATAACCAGTACGAAATGGAATTAGCATTATCCGCTACCGTTAGTTATTTCGAAAAATGAAATTAAGCACTACACTCATCTTACTTCTTTTGGCCATAAAGGCAAATGCGCAGTTAAATGACACTACTCACGTTGAAAGATTCTCTTTTACTATAATTGATAGCCTGAACGCGAAACCAATAGCCAACGCATTAATCTCTAATCCGTTCGAAAGAACGACCTATTTAGCAGATAAAGACGGAACACTTAACCTGATCGTAAAAAATGACTTTATTCAAGACACGTTATATATTACAAAACAGAACTATTTCACAAAAAAAAATCTGCCTAAAGAATCTAAACAATGAAAAGTTAATTTTACTGAGTCCGAAAAACAACTCAACAGCAAAAAAAATACAGCAAAAACCCGGCAGTAAATCTGTCACGCTTAATATTTTCGAGCGTAATGAATCTAACCATTACTTAGGATTGTCTTACCAGCTTCAACCTTTTGCATTTTTACAAGTAGCCCAAAAGCTTAATACCATAGCAGAAGGAATGCTCAATTCAATTACATTAGGTCAGCTGGTATTTTTAAACGACAAATGGGTATTAGAAAACCCCAGATACCCGGATAGTCGAAGCCACTCTTATTTATCCATGCAACAATGTTCATTTAAACTCAGAATCTATTCTGCCGATACCCATACCGGATTGCCCAAAGAGGATTTGTGCAATGAAATTATTGAAGTAAAAAATTTCAATAATCGCAACATCACTGTTAACCTAAAACAGTACAAAATTATGGTGCCCAAAGGCGATTTTTTTGTCGCAGTAGAATGGATCAGAAATGATGAAAACATGAGCAAAACAACTTATAACGACGAATCGATAGCCTTCAACATCACAAGTTATCGTCCATTTATTGGAATATCTACTAATGAAGGACCAAAACTTAATGTTTATGGTCTAACCTTTTTTGATAAATGGGAACCATTAGATAATCTCTCCCCAGATTTCACAGACCTAACCATAAGTGCAGAAATTTCCTATTAAATATCTAATAGCCTAAAAAATAAGGCTTCAATAAGTTTTGATAAGTCTGTGTATAAACCTTTTCTGCCTGATAAATATTAAATCGCACCCTCTCCAAAGCTACTTTACTCCTGCTTAAACCAACAATGTTTCTAAACGCAGGTTTGGTTTCATCAGAATGTAAATCGATTTGTTGGTTCAAGTACAAACCGTATTGAATACCACTGCTTATTAATTGTTCAGCTTGTTTTACAGGCAGTACAAACCAAAAGATACCAGTAGCACTTAACAATTCATTTACTTTAATTATTAAATCGTAAAAAAACTGCTCACCAGCATGCCTGGCTATACCTTTTCTTGCTTCTTGATTTTTTAAATCATTCACAAAAAAAGGTGGATTGGAAACAATCAGATCAAACTTTTCATCACTATTAAAATCCTCAATAGCAACATGCTGCACTTTTAACCGTTCATTAAAAACTGAAGCCCCAAAATTCCTCCCCGCAGTTTCGGCAGCTTTTTCATCAATCTCTACCGCTTGTATAAAAGCCTCAGGAAAACGCTGTGCCAGCATCAGGGCAATTACCCCTGTGCCGGTTCCAATATCCAAAATACGCATGGGCGATTGATGGCCTACCATTGCACCAAGCAATACCCCATCGGTGTTAATTTTCATCGCGCAACCTGTCTGATCGACTTCAAATTGCTTGAACTTAAAAATACTCATCTTTAACTAAAGTCTTGCTCCAATCCTAACAGGGAGAAAAGCTGAATGATGCACGAATCTTAACCCCACTTTATACTGCAAACTCAGTTTCTTCCCAACTTTATATTCAACCCCTCCTGTAAAATCTACAAAAGTATTATCGCTGATATCATTAACATAGCTTTTACCAATTTTCATATTGAATACGGGCGAAACTTTCCTTTTTCCTGTTAAATATTCGAGATCACCAAAAATAGCATAACCATCCATTTGCTTATAATCTAAATACGAAACACCCAAACCTAACCTAAGGTTATTTCTGAAACTTATGCCATTAACAAAACTTAAATCTATTCCATCAGATAACCCATGCGGCCGATGATAGGACACACCATCTTCAGGCATATGCTTTAGTAACCTTGCAAAAATAAAATGATATCCGGTTTCAACTTTAGCAGTGTATTTAATTTGAGATTGCGCTTGTGTATTGATATAAGAATAAATTAGTACACAAATCAAGAGCGTTTTTTTCATTTGGAGTGTTTTATTTTAAAAAGATTTATCGTTCATACAATTCTAAAGGCAAACCATCCGGATCGGCAAAAAAAGTGAAACGTTTATCCGTAAATTCATCAATGCGAATGGGCTCTGTTACAATACCATGTTCATTTAACCGCGAAATCTCCTTTTCAATATCTTCAACTTCAAAAGCCAGATGCCGCAAACCCTGTGCCTCCGGACGCGACGGTCGTGCGGGTGGATTTTCGAACGAAAAAAGCTCAATCTGATAAACACCATTCACTGCCAGATCCAGCTTATACGATTTGCGTTCTGCCCTGTAAACTTCTGCCAGCACGGTAAATCCCAGCTTATTCACGTAAAAATTTTTCGATTTTTCGTAATCAGCACAAATAATGGCAATATGATGGATACGTAGCATAAATAATGATTAAGTAAATGAGTGTATGATTGAATTACCAGCAAAGTTGCAAAATATACCCATCAGTTAATCAAAATCTTTTCATTAAGGTACCACCCACCCAAACTCCATCACTCAATAATTCACTCATTCAAAATTCCTTCATTCGATAATTCCATAATTCTCTCCTTCAATAATTCATCTTTAATCATTTTATCTTCAAAATTCTATCATTCAATCACCATATTACACCAGTTTTTCGATATAAAAACGCTAAATTTGCGACTTCAAAAAAAAAGCATGATTCATTTCTTCCTTAGTCAATCGCAGGCGGTTTTTGTTTTACAAACAGACAAAGCGCTTTCTACAACTGATATTACTAAACTCGAATGGTTATTTGGCGGCGCCAAAATCTCACAGGAAACAGCTTTAACAGGCTTTTTCGTAGGACCACGGGCAGCTATGATTACTCCATGGAGTACCAATGCAGTAGAAATTACCCAGAATATGGACATGCAGGGTATCATCAGGATCGAAGAATTTAAGCAGGTTGACGAAGCGTTTGCTGATTACGACCCGATGCTTTCTCAAAAATATGATAAGATTGATCAGGAAGTTTATACCATTAACATTAAGCCTGAGCCGATTTTAGAAATTACTGATATTGCAGCTTACAATAAACAAGAAGGACTTTCTTTAAGCGATGAAGAAGTTGAATATCTAAACGCTTTAGCGCAAAAATTAGAAAGACCATTAACCGATTCTGAAGTCTTTGGTTTCTCGCAGGTGAATTCTGAGCACTGCCGTCACAAAATCTTTAACGGAAAATTCGTTATTGATGGCGTAGAGCAACCTACCTCTTTATTTAAGCTCATTCGCAAAACTTCAGAAGAAAACCCTAACGATATTGTTTCGGCCTACAAAGATAACGTTGCTTTTATTAAAGGCCCTAAAGTTCAGCAATTTGCACCTAAACGTGCCGATCAGCCTGATTTTTATGCTTTGAGCGATTTCGATTCAGTAATCTCTTTAAAAGCAGAAACACATAATTTCCCAACCACGGTCGAGCCATTTAACGGCGCAGCAACCGGTTCAGGTGGCGAAATCAGAGACCGTTTAGCTGGTGGACAAGGTTCTTTACCTTTAGCCGGAACAGCAGTTTACATGACGGCTCTTTCACGTTTAGAAGATAACCGCCCCTGGGAACAAGGTGTTGAAGAAAGACAATGGCTATACCAAACCCCAATGGATATCCTGATCAAAGCATCCAATGGTGCTACCGATTTTGGAAATAAATTCGGGCAGCCACTAATTACAGGTTCAGTTTTAACTTTCGAACACGAAGAAGATAACCGTACCCTGGGTTTTGATAAGGTAATTATGCTTGCCGGTGGTATTGGCTATGGTAAAGCAAGTCAGGCACAAAAACTTAAGCCACAGGAAGGCGATAATATCGTAATCCTGGGTGGCGAAAATTATAGAATCGGAATGGGTGGTGCAGCAGTTTCATCCGCTGATACTGGTCAGCATGGAAGTGGTATAGAATTGAATGCCATCCAGAGATCAAACCCCGAAATGCAAAAACGTGCTGCAAACGCTGTACGTGGTTTGGTAGAAAGTGATCATAATCCGATTATCTCCATCCACGATCACGGTGCTGGTGGTCACTTAAACTGTTTATCAGAACTGGTTGAAGAAACCGGTGGTTTAATTAACCTCGATAAACTTCCGGTAGGCGATCCTACCCTTTCAGCAAAAGAAATTATCGGTAACGAATCGCAGGAAAGAATGGGATTGGTAATTGGTAACGAACATATCGAAACTCTGCAAAAAATTGCCGACCGCGAACGTTCACCAATGTATACTGTAGGTAAAGTTACCGGCGATCACCGTTTTACCTTTAAATCGGCAACTACCGGTTTAAAACCAATGGATTTAGAGTTGGCGGCCATGTTTGGCAGTTCGCCTAAAATTGTAATGGAAGATAGCACCGTTGATCGCAAATATAGTGCGCTTAACTATGATGCTACCCAATTAACTACTTATTTAGAGCAAGTACTTCAATTAGAAGCCGTTGCAGCTAAAGATTGGTTAACCAACAAGGTTGATAGATGTGTGGGTGGCCGAGTAGCCAAACAACAATGTGCTGGCCCGTTGCAACTGCCATTAAACAACTGTGGTGTAATGGCTTTAGATTTTCAGGGTAAAGAAGGTATTGCCACTTCAGTTGGTCACGCACCAGTTTCGGCCTTGATTGATCCTGCTGCAGGTAGCCGCAATGCCATTGCCGAATCGCTTTCGAACATTGTCTGGGCACCTTTAAAAGATGGTTTAAAAAGCGTTTCGCTTTCTGCCAATTGGATGTGGGCCTGTAAAAATGAAGGCGAAGACGCCAGGTTATATTCAGCTGTTAAAGCTTGTTCTGATTTTGCAATCAATTTAGGTATCAACATCCCAACCGGAAAAGATTCCTTATCAATGAAACAGAAATATGCCAATGGCGATGTTATTGCGCCCGGAACAGTGATTATTTCTGCAGGTGCCAACTGCGATGATATTACCAAAGTAGTTGAACCGGTATTGCAAAAAGATGGCGGTGCTATTTATTACATCAACCTTTCAAACGATAGTTACAAACTGGGCGGTTCATCTTTCGCACAGATTTTAAATAAAGTAGGTACAGAAACACCTGATGTTAAAGATGCAGTTCAGTTAAAAAATGCATTTAACACCTTACAACAATTAATTAAAGCGGGCCAAATCCAGGCCGGACACGATATTGGTAGCGGTGGTTTAATTACTACCCTATTGGAAATGTGTTTTGCCGACCGCGGATTAGGTGCTCAGATTGATTTATCGGCTTTAGCACAGCAGGATAGCATTAAATTGCTTTTTGCCGAAAACATTGCTGTAGTTTTCCAAGCTGATGCTGCTGCAGAAGCCACATTAACTGAAAACGGTGTTGCTTTCCATAAAATTGGTACAGTAAGTAGTTCAGCTACGCTGGAAGTTAAAAATGCTGCCGATAGCTTTAGTTTTGATATCGATCACCTGCGTGATGTATGGTTCAAAACTTCGTACCTGTTAGATAGCAGACAAACTGGTGCTGGTTTAGCTAAAGAACGTTACGATAATTATAAAAACCACGTTTTAAATTACAGTTTCCCGCTTACTTTTGATGGTAAGAAACCAGCAATCGACGAAACCAAACCAAGGCCAAAAGCCGCCATTATCCGCGAAAAAGGAAGTAACTCTGAACGCGAACTGGCAAACGCCATGTACTTAGCTGGTTTTGATGTGAAAGATGTACACATGACCGATTTAATTACAGGTAGAGAAACTTTAGAAGATATTCAGTTTATAGGTGCTGTAGGTGGTTTCTCAAACTCAGATGTTTTAGGATCGGCAAAAGGTTGGGCTGGTGCATTTTTATATAACGATAAAGCGAGAATTGCTTTAGAAAAATTCTTTGCCCGTCCTGATACATTATCGGTAGGTATTTGCAACGGCTGTCAGTTATTTGTTGAGCTCGGCTTAATTAATAAAGACCACGCCGATAAACCTAAAATGTTGCATAACAAAAGTGGTAAACACGAAAGTATTTTCACTTCGCTAACCTTACAGGAAAACAATTCGGTAATGTTATCAAGCCTTGCAGGCAGCACTTTAGGTGTTTGGGTATCGCATGGCGAAGGAAGATTCTCTTTACCATACGCAGAAGATCAATACAAAATTGTAGCCAAATACGCTTACGAAACCTATCCGGCCAGTCCGAACGGATCGGATTACAACACCGCAATGTTGTGCGATGAAACTGGCCGTCACCTGGTAATGATGCCGCACATTGAACGTTCATTGTTCCAATGGCACTGGGCGAATTACCCTGCAGGCAGAAAAGACGAAGTTTCGCCATGGATGGAAGCTTTTATAAACGCCCGCAAGTGGATCGAAAACCACGGGTAATCAATTTAAATGGTATGCCCAGAGTTGTCAACTTTAATGGCACAATGGCCAGAAAGTTGACAACTCATAATAATTAATGTAAAATGGATGATGGCGCAAAAACCATCATCCATTTTTGTTTAAACATATTCGTCATCTCGAGCGGAGTATTTGTCGTGCCGTCATTTCGACTGAAGCGCAGCGAAATGGAGAAATCTATTGTAGATTTCTTGACTCCGTTGCACTCCGCTACCATTTACAGACTCTAAATAAGAACCGTCATTTCGACTGAAACGCAGTGGAATGGAGAAATCTAACAAGGTAGATCTCTCGGCTGCGTTGCACTTCGCTCGAGATGACGTATCTTACTCTATGGCCTGTACCCTCACCGGCCATAGCCAAAACTAACCATGAGTGATTACTTGTGGTTTGTGGAGACGCAGACTACGAAATCAGGTGACGACCCGATAGACAAAAAAAACGGCCTGAGCACCGCCCAAACCGCTTCAATTTACCCAACCTCACATTTTTCCAAAAACAAGCGCGTTAACAGAAATTTTATCACATCTCCTCTTTCTCAAATCTCACATCTAATATCGCAGGTCTCACATCTCAAGCTTAATAACTCAAATCCCTCTAACATCCTTCCTCACCTCTTTTCTCCAGCCCTTTCCGAATTTACGATCCATGAAAGCAGCTATTACCTTATTATAATCGTTAATGGTAATATCCGAAGGTCCAACACAACCCAAATCATAATACTCAAGGCCATATTTATGCTTAAATATTTCCTGCCCTTTAACACGCGTTGGCGCAATACCACCCTGGATCAGGAATTTAAGCTTGCCTTTTTTGATATCGGCGTTGGCCCGTTTAATGCTTTGTACTTTAACACTATCCGCAACCAGCACCGCTTTGGCACTCAAATGCCCCGAAATCAGGCAAAGAATCATCCATATTAAAAGGTGCTTTTTCATCGTTCCACTGGTAAATTTTAATTAGAAATCTGGAAATTGATGGCCATGTTGTACCTTACCCTTACAGGCACACCTTTATTACGGCCTGGTTTCCAAAGCGGCGATTTTTTAATTACTTTCATTGCTTCTTCATCGCAACCAAAACCAATTCCTTTAATTACTGATACATCTGTAATCGAACCATCTTTCTCTACCACAAAACTTACAAAAACCTTTCCACCTATACTTTCATCCTGCGCTCTTGATGGATACCTTAAATTACGTTCCATATATTTAGACCACGCTTTGGCTCCGCCCGTAAATTCAGGATATTCATCTACACCACTCAAACCAACAACTTCATTTGATTCCGTACCAGTACCATCTTTAGCGGTTCCTGTCCCGTCACCATTACCTTTATTGTCGGTAATAACTGCCCCGGGGCTTACAATACCATCCTGTGTTTTATCGCTAATCACTGCCTTTTCTATCTCTGCAACCGTTGGCGGATCGGGAAGATCTACTTTATTTACCACAACAATATTATTTGGCAAAGCAACTGTTTTAACCTTAACCGGATCGGCCTTTGCAGGTTCAGGTTTCTTTTCTGGCTTTGGCTCATCCTTTTTCATTTGATGAATGCGATCTGGCGGAGTTATATGAATAACTTTCCCCACCCCATCAGTAATAATATCCTTCGGAAACAATTTGGCATAAATTAAAGGAGAAAAGCACAACAGTAAAAACAAGCTTCCGGCTACGAAAAGAGCCCTGGTCATAATCGACGAAGATTTAGCTCTTAAATCATAAGCGCCATAATTTTTGTTGCGGTCTGCAAATACAAGATCGAGCCACTCGGTTTTGTATACGTTAATAGAAGAGTTGAACATAGTTTTTAAGTTTTATAGCATGATGCACCAAAATCACCGATTCCATAAAACATTCAAAAAATCTGTTTTCTTTACAAAAAATGAAATTTCTCACCTGAAAAACATTTTTTTATTTCATTTTCAATAAAATTGATATAATTTATCCGATTATTTTACGAAAATTAATAAAATATACTATTTTTGACAAAAAACATAACAAATTAATGAAAAGCTTAAGAACCATCGCATTAAAAGAGGCTCAAAACAGAATTTCACCAGAAGTTAAATCTCCTTCAGCAAAAATCTCTGACTTTTTTGGCGCTAATGTATTTGATAAGAAAAAAATGAGAGATTTCTTATCTAAAGACGTGTATGAGAAATTAATTTCATCTATCAACCAAGGTGAGTTAATTAACGCAGAAGACGCAAACCAGATTGCTACCGCCATGAAATCATGGGCAATGGCTGCTGGTGCAACCCACTATACACACTGGTTCCAGCCTTTAACAGGTACTACAGCCGAAAAACACGATTCGTTTTTTGAGCCTAGCGGAGAAGGCGCAATCGAAAAATTTGCAGGTAGCGCTTTGGTTCAGCAAGAGCCAGATGCATCGAGTTTCCCTAACGGTGGTATCCGTAACACTTTCGAAGCTCGTGGTTATACTGCATGGGATCCTTCATCTCCGGCCTTCATTATGGAAAGTAAAGCAGGTAAAACTCTTTGCATCCCTACAGTTTTCGTATCATACACTGGCGAAGCTTTAGATTATAAAGCACCTTTATTAAAAGCATTAGCTGCATTAGATAAAGCTGCTGTTGATGTTTGCCAGTATTTCGATAAGAGCATCACTAAAGTAAATGCTTCTTTAGGTATTGAGCAAGAATATTTCCTTGTTGATGAGTCGTTATTCAACGCCCGTCCGGATTTATTATTAACTGGCCGTGCTTTATTCGGACACATGTCTGCTAAAGGTCAGCAATTAGAAGATCACTATTTCGGTTCTATTCCTGAGCGTGTATTCACTTACATGGTAGATTTCGAAAACGAAGCTTTAAAATTAGGTATTCCTTTAAAAACCCGTCACAATGAGGTTGCACCTTCTCAGTTCGAGTGTGCGCCAATTTATGAAGAAATCAACTTAGCTATCGATCACAACCAATTGTTGATGGATTTGATGGAAAAAGTTGCCCGTCGTCACCACTTCCGTGTTTTATTACACGAAAAACCATACGCAGGTATCAACGGATCAGGTAAACACAATAACTGGTCGTTAATTACAGATACTGGTAAAAACTTATTGGCACCAGGTAAAACGCCAAAAAACAACTTAATGTTCCTTGCTTTCTTTGTTAACACCATTAAAGCAGTTAGCGAGCATGCAGATTTATTACGTGCAAGTATTGCATCAGTAAGCAACGATCACCGTTTAGGTGCTAACGAGGCGCCACCTGCAATTATCTCCATCTTCTTAGGTTCGCAATTGAACGATGTATTAGACGAGATCGAGCACTCACGTATCAGCAAAAAAATCAAAGAAGATAACGCACTTTGGTTAGGTATCCCTAAAATCCCTCAGATTTTATTAGATAACACCGACCGTAACCGTACTTCACCTTTCGCCTTTACAGGTAACAAATTTGAGTTAAGAGCTGTAGGTTCGTCTGCAAACTCTTCTGCTCCAATGACGATCTTAAACGCGATCATGGCCGAGCAATTGGTTAAATTTAAAGCTGAAGTTGATAAGTTAATTAAGAAAGGTGATAAAAAAGACATCGCTTTATTAACAGTAATCAAAAAATACATCAAAGAATCAAAAGCAATCCGTTTCGAAGGTAATGGTTACA
Organism: Pedobacter sp. KBW01; assembly: GCF_003852395.1. NCBI lineage: Bacteria > Pseudomonadati > Bacteroidota > Sphingobacteriia > Sphingobacteriales > Sphingobacteriaceae > Pedobacter > Pedobacter sp. KBW01. Next base: position 211,382 of record NZ_QAJQ01000009.1, on the reverse strand, counting down.
GCCAGGAGTGGGAAGATGAAGCTGCAGTACGCGGTTTATCAAACATCAAAACTACACCTAAAGCTTTAGATGCTTACTTAACTGAGAAATCGGCTGAGTTATTTGCAACAACTGGTATTTATAGCGCACGTGAAATTCATGCCCGTCATGAAATCATGTTAGAAAACTTCTACAAAAAATTACAGATCGAAGCACGTGTAATGGGCGAAGTTGCTAACACTGCTATTATCCCTGCTGTAATTGCTTACCAAAATTCATTAATCGAAAACGTTAAAGGATTAAAAGAACTTGGTGTTGATAGCAAATCTTCATTAGAAATTGTTAAAAAACTATCTGAGCACTTAGATATCGTTAAGAGTAATATCGATGCGATGTTAGAAGAACGTAAAGTAACCAACAAATTGGAAGACACCCGCGAAAAAGCGATTGCTTACGATGAGAAAGTTAAATCTTACTTCGATACCATCCGTTACCACGCTGATAAACTAGAGCAAATCGTTGACGATAGCGTTTGGCCTTTACCAAAATTCAGAGAATTGTTATTCATGAAATAATAACCGCAAGGTTTTAAGCTTATCGGGCGTAAAGTGTGCACTTTACGCCCTTTTTTATGGTTTATTGGCTCAATAGTTCATTAGTACTGCAAACTGTCAATTGAAAACTGCAAAATTGGTTCAATAGTACTGCAAACTGGTTATTGATAATTGCTTATTATTAACCTTTCTGTGCTTTGTGCCTTTGTGGTAAAAAACTTCTGACTCCCGACTTGAGATTTCGGATTTTCTATCAACCTTTTACCTTCTACCCTTTTACCTTCCACCTTAAAAAGTTATCTTTGCGCAACATGAGTGATAACAGGTACAATCAACGTGGCGTTTCTGCCTCAAAAGAAGATGTGCACAATGCCATCAAAAACATCGATAAAGGAATTTTCCCAAAAGCATTCTGCAAAATCATCCCCGATATTTTAGGTGGAGATGAGGCTTATTGCAATATCATGCATGCCGATGGCGCAGGTACCAAATCATCTTTAGCCTACGTATATTGGAAAGAAACCGGCGATATTTCAGTTTGGAAAGGTATTGCGCAAGATGCCATCATTATGAATATTGATGACCTGATTTGTGTAGGTGCTACCGATAACATCCTCCTGTCATCAACCATAGGCCGTAATAAAAACCTGATTCCGGGCGAAGTAATTGCAGCTGTAATTAACGGTACCGAAGAAATTTTGGCCGATCTGCGCGAGCAAGACATTTCAATTTACTCTACCGGTGGCGAAACAGCCGATGTGGGCGATCTTGTACGTACCATTATTGTTGATTCTACCGTTACCTGCCGCTTAAAGCGCGAAGAGATCATCAGCAACGATAACATTAAACCTGGCGACGTAATTGTAGCCCTGGCCTCATCGGGGCAAGCTACGTACGAAACAGAATACAACGGTGGTATGGGCTCAAACGGACTAACCTCTGCCCGTCACGATGTATTTGATAAATCGGTTGCCAATGCTTACCCTGAAAGCTTCGACCCTGCAGTGCCTTTTGATCTGGTTTTCTCAGGCGGCAAAAAACTAACCGACGAAATCGATATCGAAGGCCATGGCAAAATAACAGTAGGTAAACTGGTACTTTCACCTACCCGTACCTATGCACCTGTAATTAAACAGATACTGGAAAAACACCGCAGTCAGATTAATGGCATTGTACATTGCAGTGGTGGTGCACAAACCAAGGTATTGCATTTCGTTAACGACGATATCCACGTCATTAAAAACGATTTATTCCCTGTACCGCCGCTATTTAAACTCATACAGGAAGAATCGGGTACTGATTGGAAAGAAATGTACAAAGTGTTTAACATGGGGCACCGTATGGAGCTATATGTGCCACAGGATATTGCTGCCAGCATTATCGAAATTTCGAAAAGCTTTAATATCGACGCCAAAATTATTGGCAGGGTAGAAAAAGGCGAACAAAAACAAGTAACAATAGAAAGCGAAAAAGGAACATTTGTTTACAACTAAGCTCCCGCTTCGCACTTAACATAAAGGCTTTGGATAAACTCCGAAGCCTTTTCTTTTAAACCGATTCCTCCACCTTACCTCAGCTATTGAAATAAATTCATTACAATCTGTTAAAGTCATTTTCTACAATAGAAAAAGGATTATATTAGTTATACAAACCAACAGAACATGAATTATAAAAAGACCATCGTAATGGCCTTATTGGCTTGCTTTGCATTTAGCCTGAGCGCCTTTATGCCTAAACCTGAACCAGAGCCAAAAGCAAAAAATTTAAAGGTATTGCCTAAAAACATCAGCAAGGAAGAACTCGACAAAGTAATGGACGATTTTAAGCTGGCTTTAGGCGTACGTTGTAGCCATTGCCATGCCTCAATGAAAGATAACCCGAGGAAAATGGATTTCGCCAGCGATGAAAAACCTGAGAAGGAAACAGCCCGTAAAATGATGCGCATGACGGCTAAGATCAATAAGAAATATTTCCAAAACGCCCTGCAGGAAGGAAAAACCATTACCCAAATTGCCTGTATAACCTGCCACAATGGTAAAACAGAACCAGGTAAGTAATTATAAGCACTGGCTTCTTTAAGTTATTAAAAGAGGTTGCCTAAAATATAGTATTGTCATCTGAGGAATAATTTATTGCATAAAGATCAATATTAGTAACAGCCCACTCAGGGTCGTCATTTCGAGCGAAGTGCAGCGTAGTCGAGAAATCTGCCTCGATAGATTTCTCCCCGCCTGTACGGGCAGGCATTCCGCCACCGGTGAAAAACCGGTTGGCTTCAGTCGAAATGACGATTCTTCTCTTGGGTCTGTCAATGGTACCTTGCCGAAGGGCTTGCCAAAATCTTCAGTAAGTTGAAGCAAGTTCATAGCCAAACTATATCTTTACAAGGCAACCTCTTTTTTATTTATGTCCTTTCTACAAATCTAGGATAGGTACTCTCCTTCATCGACCTTCTTTTCCTGATAATGGATGTCAAGCTTTCTTCAGCAAAGGTTTTAAAAAAGGTATCTCACGCTATTTCTTTCAAATCGGACGAATGATCGCTTTGTTCTGAAAAATGTAAATAATATTAAGCGTACAAAAACCAAAACAACCTTAAAAGCAACTATACCTTTATCGATACATTAAACCTTTTTACCGATACATTGTCCAAATCCATATCTATAAACGTATATTCAACGTTAACAAATTACACCTAATTGGAATAAACATCATGATCGACGTATATGTTCTGGGTGCTGGTAAACACGCTACAGAAGTTAGCGAATATTTTAACAGTCACCAGGAGTATAACTTAGCAGGCTACGTCATCAATGTCGATCATCATGATCAGCATTCCAGCCTCCGTAAACCGGTTATTCAGCTGCTCGATTTCATCAAACAATATCCAGCTTCACCAGAACTTGCACTTATTGGAGCTATTGGCAACTATCAACGGAAATCGATAATTAGCCTGCTAACAGAAAAGGGCTACAGCTTCATCAATATTATCCATCCGCACAATTACTTAAGCCCGACGCTAAAAATGGGTACAGGCAACTGTATTGCGCCCGGAGGGGTAATTAATGCCCAGGTTAATATCGGCAACCACTGCATTATCAATACCCTTTGCAACATTAGCCACGATTGCATTATTGACGATTACGTAACCATATCGCCCGGTGTTACCGTTGCAGGCAATGTTCATATTCAGGAAGGTGTATTTATAGGTGCAGGTGCAACCATAATACCAGGACTAACCATTGGCAAAGGCGCTTACATCGCCGCAGGAGCATCAGTTACGCAGAATGTACCCGAAAATGTAATGGTAGCAGGAGTACCAGCCAGGGTTAAGAAAACAATAATTTAATCGAATTTCGTCTATCCCAATCAATACCAACAAAAAAGCCCCGATCAATTGATCAGGGCTTAAAAAATCATCGTAGACTATAATTAATTAAAACTGTATCTAGCACCTACCTGGATTTGGTAACGTGAAGCAAAACTAGTATTATCTCTAAAAGTACTAGTTCCTAAGTTCTGATTAACAGTATATTTAGGTCTACCAGTTCCTGCATCTCTACCTTGAAAAACCAAAGGAGTTGTAAGATTAGGAATTTTGGTTAAACCCCAATTTTTATTTAATAAATTACCAAAGTTCACAATATCTAAGCTCAGGTTAAATCTGTTTCCATTCTCTTTACCAAACAGAGTACGGATTTCCTGCATAATTCTTACATCCACACGATTAGCCCAAGGATATTCAGCTCCATTTCTCTCTGAATACTGACCTCTTCTGGTACTTAAATACTTATCCTGATCAATATATTGATTAAGTCTATTCCACTGAGAAGCTATACTTTCGGCATTTGCACCTGTTATTGCTTGCAGTTGGATATCATTGATATCTTTAGGAACATACATCAAGTCGTTAGCGTTACCATCTCCGTTAATATCACCAGCTTGATAAGAGAACCTTGTGTTTCCAAAATTATCACCATAAGGTGATCCTTCATAAATAAACCCTAGTGATGTTGTAGAATTAGGAATTATTTTAAAGTTAAAGTTTACAGAAGCAATGATACGGTTCTTAACAACAAAACTACTATAAGCTAATGTTGGTACATTTGGATCTCCTATAATTGGATTTCCAGAATATGCAGAATTAGCTTGCGAACCTGGGTTAGAGGTTATGTCTCTAGCATCACTTCTGGTATAGGCAACCATTACATCAGCAATACTACCAAATCTTTTTTGCAATTGTGCAGTAACATTCCATGCATAACCTTGATTAGTATTGTCAAGCACAATAGCGTTAGTGATAAATGAGTTTACTCTGTTAGGTGCAGCACTTGCATTTGAAGTAGCTGTAACACCAGGGAAATATGGCCTTGTATCTCCTGTTCCAGAATATGTACCAGCTGCGTTAACTAGGTTTGCGTTTCTGTGATAAATCTCGTTAATAGATTTAGTATACATTCCCTCAACAGTAGCCAATATACCACCAGGTAATTTATAATCAAATGCTAAACTTGATCTCCAAATCTGAGGTAATTTAAAATTAGGTGATGTCAAATTAATAGCAAAAGTAGAAGGTATATTTACGTTGGTTGGAATATAAGCAGATGGATTAGGGTTAAATGGACGATTTGTTGGATTTGTCAATAGATCAGATCCGAACATTAAACCTGTATTACCAGCTTGATTGGTTAACCATACGCCTGTTGAAGCTCCTGTGAAAATACCAGACCCTCCTCTAATGATTAATCTAGAATCCTTTAATACATCCCAGTTAAATCCTAATCTAGGAGAAAATAGCAATTGCGTTTTTGGAAGCTGACCAACATCCAATTTTTCACCATCTCTAAAAGAAGCATCGGTTACTCGAGGATTAGATTGAATATCTGCTGTATAGATAGGCACATCTAATCTTAAACCATATGATAGTTTAAAATTAGGTTTAATATACCATTCATCCTGAGCGTAGAAAGCAACTGGCATCTGACTAAATATTGCATATGGCTGTGGATTCGATGCGTCTGCTGAATAGGTTAACTGATATTGAAGCGGCACGATTGAATTGTTACCATTTGCTGCTGCAACAAAATCTGATAAACTTTTGTATCTAAATTGACCACTAAAGAATTGAGCAAAAGCATTCGCAAACTTTTGATATCCAACAGTTCCACCTAAAGTGATGGTGTGATTACCAGCAAAAATGTTAAAGTTCTCATTTAAAGTATAAATATCTTGATTTAATCTATTTAAACCACTAAATGGCTCAGAACCTAATGAAATATAATTATTTCCATTTCCATCTTCTATATCCACTAAAGGAAATGCTCCTCCATTTTGTTCTCTATAATCCCTAAATCCTGAATAGATTAGTTGCAAATTATTAGCGAACTTATTACCAAATCTAGAATTCAATTCAGCTGTTACTGAATTTAAATTATTATATTGTTTATATCTAAGATTTGAAAAAATCATCGATTGAGGACTTGGCCCACGACCGTTCCTAGACCCAGAACCACTTGGTGCCTTATCGTCAAATGAATTTAAGTAATTATACCTAACGGTTAACCTTTGAGAATTACTAATGTTCCAATCCAATCTTGCTGTAAGATTATTTGCTTCAGTTAAGTTACTGTAGCCATCAATTTCTCCCGGGTCATAGCCAAATCTAGATTGCACTAAATTTTTAACAGTCAACATATCGTTAAAAGTTACTCTTGAAATATTAGCACCTTTTGATGTCCCTCTGTCTACTTGAAGTGTCGAGAATGGCGCAGTTCTTCTGCTGATTTCACCATTTACAAAAAAGAATAATTTATTCTTTACTATTGGTCCACCTAATCTAAATCCCAATTGTTTGTTAGAAAAAGCATCACCACTACCTTTTGGTAATTGCGTATCACCAACTTTATATCCCTGAAGGTTTTGATTTTTATAATAGCTATAAATTGATCCTGAAAACTTGTTCGTTCCAGATTTGGTTACAGCATTAACTCCAGCTCCGGTAAAGCCACTTTGTTTAACATCGTAAGGAGCTAAATTTATTTGTAATTCTTCTAATGCATCAAGTGTAAACGGTTGAGCATTTGTTTGTCCTCCTGGTAAAGATGAAAGACCAAAAACATTATTCATTTGAGCACCATCAAGTGTTAATGAATTAAATAATGCATTTCTACCAGCGAATGAGAATCCATTACCTGCAGAGCTTGATTGAGGAGTTAATCTTGTCAAATCTGTTAAACTCCTTGAAATTGCAGGCAACTCTTCGATTTGTTTTCTAGAAATGGCAGTTGCCATACCAGTTTTTGATTTACTGGCTGAAGCAGTACCTCTTACTACAACATCGCTTAGTACTTGAGAATTATCATTTAAGACAATGTTTAATACAGAAGCATCACCTAATTTCAGGTAAACATCTGTCAATTTCTCTGGCTTATAACCAACAAAAGAAATTTCAATAGTGTAAGGGCCACCAACACGGGCATTGGCAATTGTGTAACGTCCATCATTGTTGGTAGAAGCGGTGTAAACACTTCCCGATGGTGTATGCGTAGCTTTTACACTTGCACCAGGTAAGGCGCCTTTGGCATCCTTAATTGTTCCTGTTATCGATGATGTAGTAACCTGTGCATCCGCACCAAAAGTGATACCTACAAAAGCAACAATAACCAGTACTAATCTTAAAAGTAAAGATTTCTTCATACTTTCTTTTTTTAAATGTTTTTTTGTTGTTGAATAATAATCTAATGATAATTAATGCCGCAAATGTACCCAATAAAATTTAACACATTTTAACATCCAATGTTAAATTATGGTTAAGTTGGTCATATTTTTTCAACATTTAACAAATATCAAAGCAACAACAACTTCCAGTTTATCAAACGTTTGTTTAAAGAACTAAATTTTTAATAACAAAACCCAGAATTGGTTATTATTTAGGCAGAAAACAAGCCACAACAATGATATTTTTCAAATAATAACTTTCAACAATAATATTCACTTAAAAATAAGACAGTTAGCCCTACCATGCCGGGCATTTGATTTGCCTATTTACAAATACGAAAACACAAAAAACACCATGTTAAATTTATGCCTGTAATATTCAGCCAGTGTAAATTTTAACTGCTATCTCAACATTGGTCTAGTCAATTGACATTTTTTTTTTAGTTTTGAGCGATTGTTAAAGGATTTAGCTTCCTTAGCTTCTTGTAAGGTGAACGTAGGCAACTATCAACACGAGATTAATCTGTACGCACAGAGACTCCTTTACCCAAAGATTACAGCAAACACAAAGCGATTAAAAAACAAATCTGTTTAAAATAGATATGAACCAACCCTAATTAGCTTATTTTAATTAGGGCAAGCTCCATCTGACAGATTAAAAATAAACTAAAAAAAACAGATGAATTACGACGTTATTGTTTTAGGCAGCGGCCCAGGTGGTTACGTAGCTGCGATCAGAGCTTCACAACTGGGACTAAAAGTTGCAATTGTTGAGCGCGAATCATTAGGCGGTATTTGTTTAAACTGGGGCTGTATCCCTACTAAAGCACTTTTAAAAAGTGCTCAGGTTTTCGAATATATTAACCATGCTGCCGATTACGGCATTACAACAGCTGGTGCAACGGCCGATTTTGCTGCTGTGGTAAAACGCAGTCGCGGGGTAGCCGATGGCATGAGTAAAGGCGTTCAATTTTTAATGAAAAAAAATAAAATTGACGTAATTATGGGTACTGGTAAAGTTAAACCAGGCAACAAATTAGAAGTTAAAGGTGCTGATGGCTCGCAAAAAGAACTTACAGCTAAAAATATCATCATTGCTACAGGTGCACGTTCGAGAGAATTGCCTAACCTGAAACAAGATGGCAAAAAAATTATTGGCTACCGCCAGGCTATGGTACTTCCCGAATTACCAAAAAGCATGGTAGTAGTAGGCTCGGGCGCTATCGGTGTTGAGTTTGCTTATTTCTATGCCACAATGGGAACAAAAGTAACCATTGTAGAATTTATGGAAAACGTAGTACCTGTTGAAGACGAAGACGTGTCGAAACAATTATTGCGTAGCTTAAAGAAAACCGGTATCGATGTAATGACTTCAGCAAGTGTTGAGTCGGTTGATACCAGCGGTGCAGGTTGCAAAGTTTCGGTTAAAACTGCTTCAGGTATGCAAACCATCGAAGCCGATATTGTACTTTCAGCTGCCGGTATTGTAGCCAACATCGAAAACATTGGTTTAGAAGAAACAGGCATCAAAACCGAAAAAGGTAAAATCGTTACCGATGAGTTCTACAACACTTCGGTAAAAGGTTACTATGCAATTGGCGATGTGGTTGGCGGACAAGCGCTTGCACACGTGGCTTCTGCAGAAGGTATTATCTGTGTAGAAAAAATTGCAGGTCAGCATGCAGAGCCTTTAGATTACAACAACATTCCGGGCTGTACCTATTGCACGCCAGAAATTGCTTCGGTAGGTTATACCGAAAAAGCAGCTAAGGCAGCAGGCTATGAATTAAAAATTGGTAAATTCCCATTCTCAGCTTCAGGTAAAGCAAGTGCTGCTGGTGCTAAAGATGGTTTCATTAAACTAATTTTCGATGCCAAATACGGCGAATTATTAGGTGCGCACATGATTGGTGCCAACGTTACCGAAATGATTGCCGAAATTGTAGTGGCACGTAAATTAGAGACTACCGGACACGAAATGATTAAATCGGTTCACCCACACCCTACCATGAGCGAAGCCATTATGGAAGCAGCCGCTGATGCATACGGAGAGGTAATCCACTTATAAGGTAAAAGGTTTAAAGGTTGAAGGCGTAAGACCAAGCCACAATAAAACCAATATTATTACAGAAACCCTTTAGTTAATCCTAAAGGGTTTTGTATTTTTAGCACTGTTACATCAACCATTTTACATCTTACATCAAATGAAACTTCACACCATAAACACAGGCTTTTTTAAACTCGATGGCGGCGCCATGTTTGGCGTGGTACCCAAAGCCATTTGGCAAAAAACCAACCCGGCAGATGCCAATAACCTTTGTACCTGGGCCATGCGCTGCTTATTAATTGAAGAGGGCAATCAACTTATTTTGGTCGATACCGGAATAGGGAACAAACAGGATGAAAAGTTTTTTAGCCATTATTATCTGCATGGCGATGATACGATAGAAAAATCGCTGGCCGCTTTAGGTTTCAGTACCAGCGATATTACCGATGTATTTTTAACGCACCTCCATTTCGACCATGTGGGCGGTGCGGTGGTAAGGGATGGCGAGAAACTAAAACCTGCCTTTAGCAAGGCAACCTATTGGAGCAACGAAAAGCACTGGCAATGGGCAGTAGAACCAAATGCAAGAGAAAAAGCATCCTTTTTAAAAGAAAACATTTTACCCATACAGGAAAGCGGACAGTTAAAATTTGTTACCGAACAGGAAAATATAGCCTGGCAAAAAGACATCAACATCAGCTTTGCCTATGGCCATACCGATGCCATGATGCTGCCTAAAATTAACTACAAAGGAAAAACCATCGTGTATATGGCCGATCTTTTACCGTCGGTTGGTCACTTGCCCCTGCCCTATGTAATGGCTTACGATATGTTTCCGTTAAAAACATTAACCGAAAAGCAGGCCTTTTTAGAAGAAGCAGTGAGCAACAATTATATCTTATACCTGGAGCACGATCCGGTTAACGAGTGTTGCACCCTGCAGCGGACCGAAAAAGGCATCCGCGTAGCCGAAACTTTTAACTTAAGCGATATTTAATGATCAGACCAGCCAAACCTGCTGACTTTGCCAAAGTTGTACCTTTAATACTCCAGGCGATGGGTGAACTGGCAGGCAAATTAACCCATACACAAAACCAAAGCGAAATTAACCACATTTTTGAATATCTCTTTCAGCAAAAGGGTAATCAATACAGTTATGAAAACACTTTGGTTTTTGAAGAATCAGGCGAAGTGCTAGGCTCATTAAATGCCTACGATGGAGGGAAGCTTACCGAACTCCGCAAGCCTTTTCTAACTTATATCCATAACGATAAGCAAACCGACAACAACCAGGATGCAGAAACCCAAAGCGGCGAATTCTATCTGGATAGCATTAGTGTTAATCCTAAAGCTCAGGGAAAAGGAATAGGAAAAGTGCTGATCAAGGCAGGCATTAGCTGGGGCCAGCAACTGGGTCACCAAACCATTGCGCTCCTGGTCGAACAAAATAACAAACAGGCATTAAAGCTTTACGAAAAAATGGGGTTTGTAATCCAAAACGAAAAACAATTTATGGGGGGATTGTACCATCACATGGTGTTTCAACTTAAAGCGGATCACTAATTTAGTTTTTCTAGAACACATCAACAAGGAAACACTTAATAGATTCCTCAACTCCGTTACACTACGCTCGGAATGACGATCCTTCCTTCCTCACGCCAAACTCAACCCGCTACACGCTCACTAAAATTTATTTCCATTTTTATTTGTATTTAATCTAAATAATCACAATTTTTGTAGCCAATGGAAAAAGCGTGTATCGATATCAACCAACTGGCTAACGTATTCTCAAATACTCATGGTTCTATTTATCAATCTGATAAGTTAAACTGCTTTTATGTAGATTTTGGTGGCAAGTTTGCGCGCTTCAACTGCCTTTCACTTCAAAAATTAAAAAAGGTTGTAGAAGATATAGATATCGAAGCACTTCTTTTAAATACCCACAAAGCTGATTTCGAATTGGTTACCTTTAATGGCTGCGAACACATGTATCTTTTAAATGCTTTAGAAATTATTGCGTTAAAAGATCTGTTACAAGGCACTTTCACCATGTTCAAATTAAACCACATGATTAAAGACTGCCTTTACAGATTAGTTTATTAAGGATGGAAAATGTACATTCTTCACTCGTACATTAATCATTTGTTCATTAGCACCGTAAATCGGTTAATTATTTAAAGTGGTTAACTGAGCACAGCAAGCTGCAAATTGAAAACTGCAAACTGCTTAACATATCATTTTCAGCAATCACTAAAACTTTAATCCCCTTAGCTTCTTAATGATCAAAAATGATTGGCTAACTGTACAATTGGGTTAATCAGTTAATTGCTTAACTGGCAAACTGAGTTCTACAAACTGTCAATTGAAAACCGCAAACTGCTTAACTATCAATTAAAAACCTTTAACTTTTTTTTTCCTTGCGCACTATCCCCCTTCCTGATCGTCATTTCGACTGGAGTGCAGAGAAACGGAGAAATCTATTTCATTTTTTATTGTTAATGCTTAAAATAATATCCATTCATTGACTTTATCATTGAAACAACTAATAGAAAACCTCCTACTATACTTCTGATCCTCAAGCAGTATCCGTTTAGCGTTATCCCCTCTACCCTCCCCATTTCCCATCATCCATCTTACCTCATCCATCATTATTTAAACTGATTACAAATAACTAATTATCAGCAATTTAGACTAATTTCATATTGCAAATAAATTATAAAGACGAACAAATTCACTATACATTTGTATTGTTATTAAAGCACAGAATTATGAAAGACTTAATGCGCAATCAATGTTTAATATCACAGGATATTGAAACATTATTAAATCAGCAAATCAAAAAAGAAGCTCACTCTTCATCACTATATTTATCAATGTCATCTTGGTGCGATCAAAATGGCTACGACTATTCAGCAGATTATTTCTTAAAGCAATCTGAAGAAGAAAGAGTACACCAGCTTAAACTATTCAAATATGTATTGGATATGGGCGGAAACGCAATCTCTCCAGAAGTAAACGGAATCAAAACAGATTTCGCAGGCTTCAGAGAAGTTTTCGAAGATGCCTTAGAAGCTGAAATTGCAATCACCCAAAGTTTCAAAAACATTGCAGCTAAATGCCACAAAGAGCAGGATTTTGTAACCATGGAATTCTTAAACTGGTTCTTAAAAGAACAACGTGAAGAAGAATACAAAGCCCGCAGAGCTTTAGAATTGTTCGACGTAATTGGCGAAGAAGGTACCGGAAGATGGGAAATCGACAAGCATGTGAACAAAATCAATTATTCAGAAGAATAACAACAACAAAACATATATTGAAAAGCTATCCTGAAAAGGGTAGCTTTTTTTGTTCAAGAGTTTTTCCTCCCATATGACCGTCATTTCGAGCGGAGTGCAACGCAGTCGAAAAATCTATCGAGCTAGATCTCTCCATTCCGCTGCACTTTAGTCGAGATGGCGCTAAAAAAAGAAAAGCCCCAATTTATTGGAGCTTTCTTAGTTTAGGTTGTTTAGTTTATGTTGATTTTATGAATAAGTCTCAATTTTTATAAAAAAAGCGCCGTTACCAGCGCTCTTTTTAAACCAAATATATAATAATAATTAACGAGCATTACAAAAGTACTATTTTTATTTAAAAACGCAACAAGTTTCAATAAAAAACATAAAAAATATTCAAATTTTAATATTAAAAACAAATAAATAAACAAAAAATACCTAAAAAATCAAATTAAAAACAATAAAAACACAAAATAAAACAAAAAAAACATAAAAATTTAATGATAAAAATCATAATAACACATAAAACAAAAAAAATAATAAACAATAAATCAAAATAAAACCACAAACAACCTAAAAAACAAGAAAACAAAGAAGAAAACAAGAACATCAATGAAATTTATTCATTAAAACCATATACAACTTCAAATTCCACAACAAAAAGCTTTAACCCTACCACTAACAATTTAAAATACTTCATACTTAAAAAAACTGTTAACCGAAAGCGCTAAACTATCAACTGATATGCTTTTTTTTCCTAAATTTGCGGCTTTTATAAACAACAATATGATTAAGAGACAGCAAATTAAAGATTTATTAAAGTCGACAGCATTTGACACAGAAGTAACGGTTATGGGATGGGTTAGAACTTTCCGTAATAATCAGTTTATTGCATTAAATGACGGGTCTTGCATGAGCAATATCCAGGTTGTGATCGATTTTAATAATTTACCCGATGAGCTGTTGAAAAGAATCACTACAGGTGCAGCAATTTCTGCAACAGGTAAATTAATCGAATCGCTTGGTAAAGGCCAAACTGTGGAGATTAAAGCAACCAGTGTAGAAATTTTGGGCGATAGCGACCCGGAGAAATTCCCTTTGCAACCTAAAAAACACAGTCTGGAGTTTTTACGCGAAATAGCACACCTGCGTTTCCGTACCAACACCTTTAACGCTGTTTTCAAGGTACGTCATGCATTAGCTTTCGCTATTCACCAGTTTTATAACGAACGTGGTTTTGTTTACATGCACACACCTGTAATTACCGCAAGTGATGCAGAAGGTGCTGGCGAAATGTTTAAAGTAACTACTTTAGATCTCGACAATCCGCCACGTACTGACGAGGGACAGATTGATTTCTCGCAAGATTTCTTTGCACGCGCCACCAACCTAACCGTATCGGGTCAGTTAGAAGGCGAATTGGCTGCAATGGCTTTTGGTAAAATTTATACTTTCGGACCTACCTTCAGAGCCGAAAACTCGAATACAACACGCCACCTGGCCGAATTCTGGATGATTGAGCCTGAGTTTGCCTTTGCAGATTTAGAAGACAACATGCAGCTTGCAGAAGATATGATGAAGTATGTAATTAAATATGCTTTAGATAACTGCAAAGACGAACTTGAATTTTTAAATGCACGCCTGGCCGAAGAAGATAAACAAAAACCGCAGAACGAGCGTAGCGAATTGAGCCTGATAGAAAAGCTTGATTTCTGTTTAGCTAACGACTTTGAACGTTTAACCTATACAGAAGCCATCAGGATTTTAAAATCTTCTAAACCAAACCAGAAGAAACAGTTTAAATACCTGATTGATGAGTGGGGAGCTGATTTACAGAGCGAGCACGAACGCTACCTGGTAGAAAAACACTTTAAAAAACCAGTAATCCTAACCGATTACCCTGCCGATATTAAATCGTTCTACATGCGTCAGAACGAACCCGATGCCGAAGGCAGACAAACAGTTGCCGCAATGGATATCCTGTTTCCGGGTATTGGCGAAATGATTGGCGGATCGCAACGTGAAGAACGTTTAGATCGTTTAACCCAACGCATGGAGGCTTTGAACATTCCACAGGATGAATTGTGGTGGTACTTAGATACCCGCCGTTTTGGTACAGCACCGCACGCTGGTTTCGGCTTAGGTTTTGAACGCTTGGTATTGTTCGTAACCGGTATGACCAACATCCGCGATGTAATTGCTTTCCCAAGGTTCCCTAAAAACGCTGAATTTTAATAGGCTTAACAGGTAACTAAAAAAGAAAACCCTTTAAATAAAATTACGGTCAGGTTTTAAAAATCTGACCGCTATTCTATTTCGTCCCATCGGGACGACTCCCAGGTAGCCAATTGTACAATTGGCGTTTATGTTCCGTATGAACGTTTGTTATTCGCTTGCATGATCGCCATAAGGGTTCGCATGCGCATAATCAACCGCCGAAACCTTATAATCAGTTGGAGCAAAACTTTGCGAAGTACTTAAAGCCATCCCCAGTTCGTAACGCGTTGGGTAAGGTGTTTGCAACAAGCTACCTGCCGGAATGTATGGAAAGCTTTCTAAATAGCTTTGCATTACACTTGGGCTCACCCTCCTGTTAATATATGCACGGCTTAACTGATGAGTTTCTCTTAAACCTGCTGCCCCCAGCAACTCTACAGCACTGGCAACAGTTAGGTTATGGAAATTTTTAACGCGCACGGTTTTATCCTCTACTACCAAACCTTTCATCAGGCTTTGATCTTGCGTAGCCACACCCGTTGGGCAGGTATTACTGTTACACTCTAAAGCCTGTATACAACCTAATGCAAACATCATTCCGCGGGCTGCATTACACATATCAGCACCCAATGCTATATTTTTAACCAGGTCAAATCCGGTAGCTACCTTACCCGAAGCAATAATTTTAATGTGTTTTTTCAGGTCGAAACCATTCAACACATCATATACAAAAGCTACTCCCTCACGTAATGGCATCCCTACCGAGTTAGAAAACTCTTGTGGTGCCGCACCCGTACCACCTTCTCCCCCATCAACAGTAATAAAATCAGGATAGATTTTTGTTTCGATCATCGCCTTACAAATGGCATAAAACTCACTTTTACGGCCAATACAAAGCTTAAAGCCAACAGGCTTACCATCCGATAAATCCCGCAGTTGCTTAACAAACTCCAGCAAACCGATAGGTGTATTAAAAGCTGAGTGCGCTGGTGGCGACAATACATCTTTACCTTCGGGCACCAAACGGATGCGTGCCACCTCGGGCGTTACCTTTTTAGCCGGCAACATACCTCCATGACCTGGCTTAGCACCCTGCGAGAGCTTGATCTCAATCATTTTTACCTGATCTGTCTGGGCACGCTCGGCATAAGCATCGTAGTTAAAGGTACCATCGGTATTACGGCACCCGAAATAACCCGTACCAATTTGCCAGATTAAATCGCCACCCGGCTGACGGTGATAATCGCTAATACCCCCTTCGCCTGTGTTGTGCGCAAAATTACCCATTTTGGCACCGCCGTTTAAAGCCAGGATTGCGTTCTGACTCAACGAACCAAAACTCATGGCCGAAATATTATAAATACTGGCCGAATAAGGCTTTTTACAGTCCGGCCCGCCAACTAAGACCCGTGGATCTAAGTTCAATTCGTGATGTGAAATAGCTGCAATACTGTGGCTTAGCCATTCGTAACCATTATCGTATACATTTAACTGTGTTCCAAAAGGAATGGTATCGTTATCTTTTTTAGCGCGCTGATAAATAAGTGAGCGATTTAACCGGCTATACGGCGTACCATTTGTATCGCTTTCTACAAAATACTGGTACACCTTTGGCCTTAACTCTTCCATAAAATACCTTAAGCGACCAAAAACAGGGTAATTCCTTACAATACTGTGTTTCGGCTGGTATAAATCGTAAATACCGAGTATAACAAAAGGACCTGTAAAAATAAATGTCCACCATAAAAAGGGATGATAAAGGCCCAGCATAATGGTTAGGGCAATTAAAAATGCGGCAATTGCGACGAAAGCTTTTCTCATAAAATTAGATTAGCGGATGTTTTGTCTTACAAAGATTAGGATTATTAAACAACTGACACCATTAAATTGTTATTTTTACGCTATGCTTATTAAGATATATCCGGAAAACCCCAACGAAAAAGCCATTGAACAGGTTGTAGAAGTACTGAAAAAAGGCGGCCTCATCATCTATCCAACCGATACAATTTACGGCTTGGGCTGCGATATTACCAATCCAAAAGCAATTGAAAAGATCTGCCGTATACGTGGCATTAAACCCGAAAAGGCCAATTTCTCTTTTATCTGCCACGATTTAAAGCACATTTCCGATTATATCAAACCCATTGATAATACTACTTTCAGGGTACTGAAAAAAGCCTTACCGGGCCCTTTTACCTTTATTTTTAATGCGAACAACAATGTACCCAAACTGTTAAGTTCGAACAAAAAAACAGTAGGTATACGTGTGCCCGATAATAACATTGCGCGCTGTATTGTAAAAGAACTGGGTAACCCAATCTTATCGAGCTCAATAAAAGACGACGATGAAGTAATTGAATATTCAACAGATCCCGAACTGATCCACGAAAAATACGAAGACCTGGTCGACCTCGTTATTGATGGTGGTTACGGCGACAATGAGGCTTCGACAGTGATAGATTGCACCACCGGCGAGTTCGAAGTAATCCGTGAGGGTAAAGGAAATATCGAGGATTACCTATAAATACATTAAAATAAGCCGGTAACTCTACCGGTTTAAGAGGATTTATCAACATCTTGTTAAAATGCCGAAGAAATATATAAATTTATATTTTCAATACTGTATTGTCCAGGCTTTTAACAAACAAACCAGTAATTAATCACCCCATAATACTGAATTAACATTCAAAACCTATTTTCGCAACCTAATTATTCTATATGGCGCTACAATTACTCCAATAACTGTTCATCAGTTTAAAAATCGTTGTCGGACAAATGGTTTCTCCGTATTGTTATATCTATTTACGGTATAGCGATTGTTGTTTCCTGCTGAATGATCAAAAAATTCTCCAACAAAACAATCCTTATTATCCCGTATGACAAAACGCTAATCTAATCATCCAAATTCTTGCGGGACCGTTCCCGAATTTTAAAGCAATTACTCTTGATTCGCTTAACTAACTTATTAAAAAAGATTTATTCATCATTTCATATCAAAAACAGATTATATGAAAAAACTTTTACTATTATCCTTATTTCTTACCCTCTATTTCCCTTTAACTACATTGGCACAGATTGCCAGTTGGGATTTTACAGGGCAGAGTATGTTGGCAACCTCTACAGCCACAACATCCGATGCAGGCTTAGCCGCCGTTCCAGTTATAACCCGTGGAGCAGGTGCAGCAGCAAGTGCAGGTAACAATTCATTTAGGACAGTTAATTTTAAAAATGACGGCATATCTACCGCCAACACTGACTATTTTCAGGTAACATTAACAGCTTCAGCGGGCAATAAAATTTCACTTAGCTCTATTGATGCCCTTTTTGCCGGAACAGCTACTTATTATGCAAACGCGGGTGTTAGCTCGCAATATGCTTATAGCTTAGACGGAACAACCTTTACCTTAATAGGAAGTCCATCATCGATAACAAATACAACTGTTGCCCCAAATGCATCTCCTACGGTTAACCTATCGGGAATAACGGCATTACAAAATGTAGCAACAGGTACCACTATAACCATCCGCTATTACGCTTCAGGACAAACAGCTACTGGTGGCTGGGGCTTTAACTCTCCTGCTGCCGGAAGAATCGGTTTCAACATTGGGGGTTCGGTAACAAGCTCTGGCACGATTGATACAACACCACCAACAAATGCTTCTGGTTACCCTAAAACCGCCTTAATAACCAGCACTACGGTAAACCTGATCAGCAATATCAATGAAACCGGAAATACTTATTATGTTTTATTACCAGCTGCAGGAACAGCCCCAACAACTGCACAAATAAAAGCAGGTAAGGATGGCAATAATGTTCAGGCACTTAAATTTGGTACCATTGCCAATACAACCAATACTGATGCGGGTACAACCATATCAGCACTTACACTTTCTACAGCTTATAAGATATATGTGGTATCCGAAGATGCAGCAACTTCGCCAAATCTACAAGCTTCAGCTACTACATTAAGTTTCTCTACCCTTGGCGCAGCTGATATTACCCCACCGGTAACCACAGCAACCTATCCAAAAATAGCTGCGGTTACCACTACTGCTGTTGCTTTTGTAAACAACATTAACGAAGCGGGCACCACTTATTATGTGCTGGCGCTATCAGGCGGTACCATACCTACCCCAGCACAGGTTAAAGCCGCACAAGATGGAACAGGTGCCGCAGCTTTAAAATCGGGTTCATTTGCCAATACCGCCAATACCGATGCCAGTGCATCAATTGCAGGTTTAACAACCGGTACAGGTTACACCTTATATGTGGTTGCACAAGATGTGGCCGGCAATTTACAGACCGCAGTGGCCACTGTTGATGCGACTACCGCCAACCCGCCTTTGGTAAGTGCACCTGTAATCATCAGCCAGTATTACGAAGGAACTTCCGTAAACAAATGGATCGAACTGACCAACCTGAGCAATGCCCCCATTAATACCGCATCACCACAATTAAAACTCGCGCTTTATAATATTTCGGGCGATGCTGGCAATATCAACATTACCGGAGCGCCATCGCAAACCGTAAATTTAAACTTTACTATCCCTGCGCACGGTACAGTGCTTTTGGGCAATACAGGAAACAGCACCAGCGAAGTGCCTTATTTAACCCCTGCAAGCGCCGTATTGAACAGCAATACCGTTATCAATTTTAATGGTAACGACGGTGTGGCTTTACTCGATGCTAACAATAACATTATCGATGCTTTTGGTCAGGGAGTTAACGCTAAAGATGTTTCTTATGTAAGAAGTTTAAACGTTACTGCACCTAGTCCTACTTACGTGGATGATGACTGGACCAGAACTCCACTGGCTACTGTACAAAATGCAATCGACGATGACGATGCCAACAGGTTAGGAGTTCATTTCCCTCCAAATTTACCTGCCTGTGCAGCGCCAACAGCCCCGGCAACAGCCCTTACTTTTAGTGCGGTAACCACAGGAAGTATCACGGCTGCTTTTACCAAATCGGGCGATGCCAACGAATACCTCATCATCAGAAGTTTAAATGCAACATTAAGCGCACTTCCGGTTGATGGTACCGCTTATGCCATTGGCTCTTCTTTTGGCGGTGGTACCGTTATCAATAAAATTGTAAGCAATACTTTTATCGATAACGGCTTAACCAGCTCAACCACTTACAATTACTTTATTGTTCCTTTGAACAACCTTTCCTGTACCGGCGGACCGAAATATTTAACCACCAATATTTTAACCGCGGCACAAACTACCAAAACCCTGTTACCATGTGCCACTCCAACCGCACAGCCTACAGGTTTTACCATTACCTCATCCAACTACAACTTTATTCAGGCATCTTTTACAGCAGCCAGCGCAGCCGATGAATACCTGGTAGTAATGAGCACCAGCAATACCTTAACCGCAGCCCCCGTAAACCAAACCGTTTACAATGTTGGCGACATGCTGGGCGGTGGTATTGTGGTAAAAAGAGGAAGCGGCACTTCGTTTATCAGAAACGGATTAACGCAGAACACCAATTACTATTTCTTTACCTATGCCCTAAACAGTGCCTGTAGTGGTGGTCCGTTGTATTTAAGCATACAACCACTTTTAGGCAATTTTAAAACAGGCATCCTTGATGTAAACAAACTGAATTTCTATTACGGTAACCTACACAGTCACAGTAGTTATTCGGACGGAAATAAAGACGATTTAACCAAAAAACCTGAAGATGATTATGCTTTTGCCAAAACGGCAATGAATCTCGATTTCCTGGGTATATCAGAGCATAACCACACCCAGGCAGGTATGTCGTTGGCTAACTGGCAACCCGGTATCGACGCTGCTAAAAAAGCAACCACCTCTACTTTCGTTGCTATGCATGGTATGGAGTGGGGTGTAATCAGCGGTGGCGGACACGTAATTGTGTACGGTATCGATTCACTGATCGGTTGGGAACCTGGCGAAAACCAGATTTATGTACCTAAAAGTACCTATACCGGTCCGGCTGGTTTATTCAGTATCATTAACCGCCATGGTTTAAATGCCATTGCAACTTTGGCCCACCCCAATACCACCGATTTTAACAACATTTCTGCCACTTACGATTTAAGTGCCGATAGTGCCATTGTTGGTGCTGCTTTAGAGAGCGGTCCCGCATTTTCTACCAACGTTACCTATTCCGACCCGGCAAGTTCCATGAGTTATTTAAGCTATTATAACCGCATGCTCGCCCGTGGATATCACCTTGGAGCAACCATCGATCACGATAACCACAATTTAACCTTTGGTAAGCATACCCGTGCAAGGCTGGTGGTACTGGCTCCCGCCCTTACCGAAAACGATTTATTGGATGCCATTAAAAAGATGCGTTTCTATGCATCAGAAGATTCGGCGGCCAAAGTAATTTTCAACATAAACAAACAGCCCGTAGGTAGCGTATTTAAAACTGCCGGTGCACCACAAATTTCGGTAAGTTCTATTACCACAAGCCCGGTAACCAGCATCAGGATTTTATATGGAACACCAGGAAGCGGAACCAACCCGGTTGAGTTAACCAATAGCGCTACCGCAAGTTTAACCTATACCGATAATGCTTTAGCCAATCTGGCCACTGGTTATTATTATGCTGATATTGTTGAGGCCGATGGAAGCAGGATTATTACCTCACCTATCTGGTACACCAGAGATGATGCAACCGTTAAAAAAGACCAGGTCATTACTTTTGCCGCTACCAGGACCGCTACTTATGGCGATCCCGATCTGATTGCAGGTGCTACCAGCGATAATACCGCCATCAATATCGGGTATACCAGCAGCGATACGAATATTGCAACCATCAGCAATAACGACATCCATATTGTAAAAGCAGGTACGATAACCATTACGGCCAACCAGCCCGGCGATACCTTCTTTAATCCGGCTGTAGCCAAACAACAGGTATTAACCATTGCCCCTAAAACCATTAACGTAACCGCCGATGCCAAAACCAAGGTTGAAGGTACCGTTGATCCGGCATTTACCTATGTTTCTAGCCCTGCGTTAATAGGCACCGATATCTTTACTGGTGCATTAACACGCGTTACGGGCGAAACCGCCGGCGATTATGCCATTCAACAGGGAACATTAGCATTAACCACCAATTATTCCCTTAACTACAGCCCGGCCAATTTAAAAATCTACGCCAAACCAGTTGCAGCGTTGAGCGGTAATATTTCTATCCCTGTAAATACTACTGCACCGGTCATTACCTTTACCGCAACAGCAGGTACTGCACCCTTTACCTTTACCTACAACATTAACGGTGGTGCCAATCAAACTTTAACATCAGCAACAGCTACGGCAACCCTTATATCACCGGCCAGTACCGTAGGTACCTTTGTGTATACCGTTACCAGCATTACCGATGCTTATAGCACGCAGCCACAGAATATTTCTACCACGGTCAAAATTAACCCTATTCCGGTAGCAGCTATTTCGGGCACAACCGCACTATGCTTAAACGGAACCGCACCAAACATTACTTTTACAGGCAGCAACGGTACAGGCCCATATACCTTTACCTATAACATTAACGGCGCGGCCAATAAAACCATCAGCACTGTTGGGGCAAACATCACAGTAACTGTAGCGGCACCTGCCAACGTAGCCGGCACTTTCAATTATAACCTGGTAAGCGTATCCGATGTAAATGCCGGGCAGAACCAAACCGGAACTGCAACAGTAACTGTTAGAACTTTGGCTACAGCAACCATCTCGGGCACTACAGCAGTACCAAACCTAGCCGCGGTACCAAACATTACCTTTACCGGTGCAAACGGAACAGCCCCATATACCTTTACCTATAACATTAACGGCGGCACTAACCGCACGGTAACCTCTACAGGCAATACTGCAACAGTTGCAGCACCAACCAGTACAGTGGGTACTTTCGTTTACAATTTGGTAAGCGTGTCCGATATCAACTGTGGTCAGCCACAAACCGGCTCCGCAACCGTAATTATCCGTCCGCTACCAGAGGCAACCATCGCAGGTAATGCATCCGTATGTAACTTTGCTTCAACACCTAATATTATCTTTACAGGTTCAGTAGGTACAGCACCATACACCTTTACCTACACCATAAATGGAGGCGCAAACCGCACCATCACCACAAACAACACCATGGCAAGCCTTAGTGTACCAACCAGTTCGGTAGGTACCTATACCTATACCCTGGTAAGCGTGGCCGATGCCTATGCCAGCCAGTTACAGAGCGGATCGGCAACCGTAACCGTAAATGTTTTACCGGTAGTTGCTATCAGCAGCAATAAAGGTGTTTCTATTTCTAAAGGCGATGCCCTGATTTTAACCGCAACAGGTGGTACCCAATACGGCTGGTCAGGTGCCGACATCATCAGCGGACAAAGCACTGCAGCCCTAACCATCAGGCCAAAGCAAAGCGGTACTTACCGGGTTACAGTAACCAATGCAAGCGGTTGTGTTAGCGATCAAACCATTGCCATTACCGTAATAGAAGATTATAAACTCGAAGCCAGTACTGTAGTTACACCCAACGGTGATGGTTATAACGATAAGTTCATCATCAAAAACATCGATTATTACCCCAACAATACTCTAAAGATTTTCGATAAAACCGGACGCATCTTATACACCAAACGCACCTATGCCAACGATTGGGACGGAACCCTGAACGGCAGTCCGCTCTCAGAAGGTACCTATTACTACATCATTGATCTCGGTAACGGTATAGGTACATTTAAAGGTTATATCAACATCCTTAGAAACTAATTACAGACATGAAAGCAATCATCAAAAACATAAAGCAAATAAGTCGCGTAACGTTTCTATTTGCAGCAGGCCTTTCCTTTATCAATCAGGTAAAAGCACAGCTCCTGCCCTTAAATGCCCAGTATTTCCAAAACCGCTATCTGGTTAACCCCTCTATGGCCGGTATTAACGAAGGCTTTAACATTAACGGCAGTTTCCGCAAACAATGGTCAAACATTCCGGGGGCACCGCTTACCCAAAGTGTTACCCTCGATCAGAAGGTAAATAAAGTGGGCTGGGGAGTAAATTTCTACAACGAAAAGTCGGGCGGTATACAGCGTACCAAAGCTGTTGGAACCTTTGCTTACCATTTGCCCTTAAACAGCGAAGATCAGAAACTAAATTTTGGTATTTCGTTTGGCGCCAGTCAGGACAGGCTCGATTTAAGCAGCATCAGAAACAGCGATATCAACGATCCATCCATTGCCCGCTTTAACGACAGGGGTTACTATCTCGATGGCGATTTCGGTGTATCGTATACTTCGAAAAACTTAACCATCGAAGGTGCCGTACCCAATATGCGTTCCGTGTTCCGTAAAGATGATTTAAACTTTGCCGATAAACCCACCTTTTACTCGGCGGTGAGTTATAAATTTAACCTCGGCTCAGGTATGGATGCCGTTAGTTTAGAACCCAAAGGCGTATTCAGAGGCATTAAAAACTACCAGAATTTATGGGATGCCGGCTTAAACGCCAACTTTGCCAACGATAAACTCTATTTAATGGCCATGTACCACAATACGCAAAATGCTACGGTTGGTTTAGGTATGAATTACAAATCGACCTTGTACCTTATGGCTTATTACAATACAGCAACATCAGCCATCAGTGGTTATACCGGTGGCGATTTTGAAGTGAATGTCCGTGTAAACATCGGCAAGAAACCATAGTACATCGTACAGCATAACTACGCTCCATATAAAGCCGCAGACCATCCATCTGCGGCTTTTTGCATTTTATCCGTAATGCTGAATTTATTTTATTAGCGTTGTTTGTTGTTTTGTAGGTTCTAATAGCTACTTCGTGGTCAGCATCTCTAACTAAAGACAATCCCGGAATTGAACTTCCTCGCATCAATCCTCTTAGCCTGTCATCCTAAGCCTCCCGATGGATCGGGACAGGTAGTCGAAGGACTTTCACTACACCAGTACTATACCTTTCTATCGCCATCCCCCCCTATCGGCACCTTTCCCCTGAAAGGGAAAGGGTTCAAGAGAAATATTTACCTCCCAGCCTTCACGCACCTGGATCGTCCTTTAGACTTGTAGAAGTTTTTTATTTATGAATTAATTGAATTTATAATTGGTTTAACTTTGAATAAAAGCTTACCTGATCGGTAGGCAAAAGCACTATGCTGACAAACAGCCAAACTACATAAGGGTCAAAAAGTTACGAATCTGTCATCAATCCTCCTTTGTATTCGAGAATTCTAAAATCTAAGGAGACAATCTTAACGCCAACCCTCTGCACCCTGCCCTCCGGCCTAGGAGATTTTCGCCGGAAAAAGCACGAAAAACTTTGCACTGACTTTCATACCCTCATTGCCCAAAGCAGGATCAAGCACGTGAGTTGGGATGAGCGCAGGCAAGCGCCTAAAGACTGCCGCAATTAAGTTTTTCACAGGTTTTTACAAAGATCCAAGCCTTGATTTTTGGTTACCTTTTTATCAAGAAAAAGGTAAGAGCCCTCGCGGCAGCGAGCGGAAGAAAGCCCCCTGCATAGGAAAAAACATATAAATTTCACTACTTTTACCCCATGGCCAAAACCATCAACCTCGAAACATTCAAAAGATTTTTCCGCTCAGAACAAATCGGTGGACTACTGTTACTCATCTGTGTAGCCATTTCCCTCATCATTGCCAACTCTTCCGATAAAGATAGCTTTATCCACTTTTTGGATACCAAAATCGGCTTCGGCGCAGTAAACTACAGCATTTTAGCATGGATTAACGATGCCCTGATGGCCATCTTCTTTTTACTGGTAGGCCTCGAAATTAAGCGCGAATTATTGGAGGGCGAACTCTCTTCCATCAAAAGCGCCAGTTTACCTGTAATTGCCGCTTTAGGTGGCATGCTTGTACCCGCAACCCTATATTTTGTAATTAACCATAACCAGCCTACCGCAGCCGGCTGGGGTATTCCCATGGCTACCGATATTGCCTTTGCGCTGGCCATTATTGCGATGTTGGGTAAAAACGTACCTGCCAGTTTAAAAATCTTCTTGGCTGGACTGGCCATTGTAGATGATTTAGGTGCTATTTTAGTCATAGCCATTTTTTATACCAACCAAATCCATTTCGAATACCTGACCATGGCTGCAGGCGTTTTACTGCTGCTCAGTTTAATGAATTATTTCGGGGTAAAGCGACTCGTATTTTACCTCATCCCTGGTATTTTGCTCTGGTATTGCATCCACCATTCGGGTATCCACGCCACCATTGCAGGGGTCTTACTAGCTTTTACCATCCCAACCAATAGCACCAGTAACGAATCGCCTTTAGAAAAACTCGAGCATTTTTTAACCACACCCGTTAATTACTTCATCATGCCCTTGTTTGCGATGGCCAATACCAATATTACCTTTCAAAAAGAAATGTTAAGCGGTCTGCTTTCACCCTTAGGTCTGGGCATTGTAATTGGTTTATTTGCCGGCAAAACCATTGGGGTTACACTTTTTAGCTGGCTGGCGGTTAAGCTCAAATGGGCGGCCTTGCCCAGTGGCGCAGGCTGGAAACACATATTAGGCCTCGGCATGCTGGCCGGTATCGGCTTTACCATGTCTATTTTTATTGCGCTGCTTTCTTTTAGCGAGCCTATGCACATTGCAGAAGCGAAGTTTGCAATCTTAACCGCATCGGTTTTATCGGGAGTGGTGGGGTTTCTGTTTTTGAAAGGGGTAAGAAAGGCTTAAACATATATTTAACCACAAAGGACGCTAAGATGAAGCACAAAGAACGCGGTGTATACTGATTACCATCATGCCTTCGTTTAAATTTCGTTCAGCCTGAGAATAATATTAATTAAAGATTTCAGTAGAATGATCGTCATTTCGACTGAAGTGAAAAGGAATGGAGAAATCTTTGAAGATGTTTAAATATGTAGCTAAACTGAAATCGGAGACAATACTTCAAAATTCATTTTGCATTAAATACGATTGGTTAGCAACCTCGAAAGCAGATCGCTAATATTGATTTATCCAATAAATTAACCTTCAGGATAACAGCCTTATGCGGCAAACCTCTGCACCATGCTATCTGGCATAGGAGATTTTCACCGGAAAAAGCACGAAAAACTTCGCACCTCCTTTCATACCCCACTGCACAAGGCAGGATCAAGCGCGTGTATGGGAACGAGCAAAGGCAAGCGTCTAGAGACTGCCGCAATTAAGATTTTCGTAAATTTTCACAAGGAAGGATCCAAGCCTTAGGTTTTTGTTACTTTTAGGCCAAGTCAAAAGTAAGAACCCCCGCCGCGGTGAGCGGATATAACAATAATGAGAGATGCTGAAACAAGTTCAACTGACGGTAAGGGTTTGTCTGCACATTGCCATGCGGCATAGGAACGGATTCAGAAAGGAAATAAAGAAGGTCCTTCGACTACCTATTGATCATCTCACCATTCCATTTCCTCAAAATCTGTTAAAAATATCACACCAATTAACAACCTTTAACATATTTTTAGTTAAATATTGTAAACAAGGTTAAAAACCGTTAATTAAAATCAACCGTACATTTACCTACTGTATTTTTAGTTCATGAAAACTAAAACATTAATACTAATGCTGCTAATCGGATTTGCAGGCATTAAAATAACCCATGCGCAGGATTCTACAGGTTTAATTAAACACAGCGTTCACCTTTCACCCTTTGCTGGTTATAATTCAACACTTAAAGCGCCTGTATTTGGGGCAGAAATAGGTTACGAATTCCGCTTAAACAAGCACTGGGGCTTTACCGCGGGGATGAGCCTCGCATACATCAAAAAAAACAAGCCAAACGTAGGTTACATCGTTTCTAACGGCAGTGTAACACCAGCCAAAGACATAAAAATTTGGCAAAATGCCCTATATGCAGGCACAAAATACTACATTGGCCGTTTTTATCTTTCTGCAGAATTAGGTTATCAGGAAGAATCTCAAACCATTAATTTCCCATATACCAGCTCAGGTAGCAGTTACAATTATGGTACAACAGCTACAAACGGATTTTATCAGGCCTACGGATTAGGCTATCAGATTCCTTTGAAAAAAGGCGATAATATTGAGCTATTTGCAAAAGGTTCGGGCGCAAACAATACCAGTTTCAATCTTGGCTTTCGATATTCGTTTGGCTTATCAAAAAGAAAGTAATACTATTTTCTACATGGAAAGCAAGCGCTCCGCTATAACAGCGTAATAAAAACTTGCTAAAAACCCCTTATAACCACAAAAACATGGAGGGAACCAGGCTATTAGCAATAGTTTCCGCCCTGTTTTTTATTACAAACCTATAAGATCATTACAACCTTATAGGTTTCTTAGTGTTTTGGTGCCTTTTGGTAAAAACAATTACGTTTTTAATTCCATCCGCCCCCTAAAGAACGGTACAACCCTACCACAGCATTTAACTGTTCGGCTTTAATGGTAGCCAGTTCCAGTTCGCTTTGCAATAAGTTGCCTTGTGCAGTAATTACCTCTAAATAGTTGGCCATGCCACTTTTAAATAATAAGCTTGCATTTTTAGAAGCCTGCTGTAAAGTTTGTGCCCTTCTTTCGGCAATGCTGTACTGGTCTTTCAGTTTTTCTACTTTAGTCAGTTCATCAGAAACTTCGCTTACGGCATTTAAAACCGACTGACGGAACTGGATCACTGTTTTCTCGCGGTCAATTTTTGCCAGTTCTAAATTGGCCTTTAACTGTCCGCGTTGAAAAATAGGTTGCGTAATACCACCCGAAACCAACCCGAACAACGAAGCCGGTACATTAAACCAGTTACTGGCTTTAAAAGAGTTAACGCCACCACTGGCGGTAATTACCAGCGAAGGATATAAACTCGCTTTAGCTACACCAACTTTGGCATTGGCTACATTAAGTGCCAGCTCTGCCGACTTAATATCTGGCCTGCGACTTAACATAGCCGATGGAAAACCCGCGTTTAAATTGGCAGGAATACTCATTTTATCCAAACGGCTGGCGCGGTTAATGGCTTTAGGCAAAATACCAATCAGTACACTTAAAGCGTTTTCCTGTAAAGCTACATTTTGCTCTAAACGCGGAATCAGCTGTGCAGCAACCAGCTGCTGTGCCTGTGCCTGCTGAATGGCCAGCGAAGTTACCTGACCTGCATCAAACTGCAGGTTAATAATCCTTAAAGTACTATCGTTCAGTTTAAGGTTTTTACGGGCAATTTCCAGTTGTGCATCCAGCATCAGCAAATTATAATAACCCTGGGCCACATTGGCCACTAAGCGTGTTTGTACAGCTTTTCGCGCTTCGGCAGTTTGCAAAAAGCTGGCCAAAGCGCCCGCCTTTTGGTTACGGATCTTCCCCCAGATATCAGCCTCCCAGAATACGCCCAGGTTAGCGCTGTAATCTTCAATGTGGCTCGAACCCGTAAACTGGTTTAAGCTCAATCCGTTTAAACTGTTATCAGAAGGGCGGCTCGAACTCGCCGATACCTGCAATTTCAGCTCGGGCAAATTGCCCAGTTTCGATTGTTTAAACAATACTTCGGCCGCATCGATATTTTTCAAAGCAATCTGCATATCGTAATTTTTAACCAAAGCTGTATCAATTAAAGTTTGTACAGTAAGGTCGTTAATAAAACTTTTCAAGGGCATAGTGCCAATGCTCGAAGAGTCTTGAGGTGCTGTGTTTCTGAATAAGCCAGGCGCAACATTGGGCAAGGCTGTATCTTTCGAAACCGAACATCCGCTCCAAACCAAAGCGAGGAATAGGATGCTATATAAATTAAACCGTTTCATAAACTGCATGATTATTTACAGGCTCTTCATGGTGGTGAACAACCTCTTTTGATTTTTTGGATATTTTTTCCTGTAAAGCCTGGAAGATGACAAAAAGTACCGGGATGATAAATAGACCTAAAACCACACCAGATACCATACCTCCGGCAGCACCAATACTGATAGAGTGGTTACCCTGTGCCGATGGGCCCGTTGCAATACTCATTGGGAACAAACCAAACACAAAGGCAAGCGAGGTCATGATAATCGGCCTGATCCTTAATCGCGCGGCTTCAATAGCCGAATCGAACAAACTCAGTCCTGCCCTTCGCCGCTGCACCGCAAACTCTACAATCAGGATGGCGTTTTTAGCCAGTAACCCAATAAGCATAATGAGCGCTACCTGCACATAAATGTTGTTTTCGATACCAGTTAAGCCCAATACCACAAACACACCAAATACACCAGTAGGGATAGATAAGATTACTGCTAATGGCAGGATATAACTTTCATACTGTGCCGATAACAAGAAGTAAACAAATACCAAACAAAGCAGGAATATCACTGTCGATTGTCCGCCTGAAGAAATCTCTTCACGTGTTTGTCCCGAGAATTCGTAAGCATAACCCGTTGGCAATTGTTCCCTGGCGGTTTCTTCAATCGCTTTAATGGCATCACCAGAGCTGAAGCCCGGTTTAGGGATCGCATTTACCTCGATAGAGTTAAACAGGTTATAACGCGAAGCCGTTTCAGAACCATAAACGCGGGTTAGTTTAACCAGGGTATTAATAGGCACACTCTCGCCTGCCTTGTTTTTAACAAATACACGGTCTATACTCGCCGGGTCAGTTCTATCGGCAATATCGGCCTGAACCACCACACGGTAGTATTTACCAAAGCGGTTAAAATCTGATGCCTGTGCAGTACCGAAAAAGGTTTGCATGGTTTGCAAAATGTCTTTAACACTTACGCCCAGCTGATCGGCCTTTTCATTGTTCACATCGAGCTGTAATTGCGGATAATCTGCTTTGTAAGAAGTAAAAGCAAAAGCAATTGCCGGTTTCGTCATCAGTTTGCCGATAAAGTTATTTGCTACACCACTAAATTTATCCAGCCTGCCATTGGTTTTATCCTGTAACATTACGTTCATGGCCTCAACGTTGCTAAAGCCAGGTACAGTAGGGAAACTGAATACAAAGAAAGTACCGGCAGATATAGCGGCCATTTTAGCCCTTACGATATTCTGTATCTCATCGATATTTTTTACCGCACCCCTTTCGTCGTTCGGTTTTAACAATAAGAAAATCTGTCCGGCCGATGGACTGTTAGATGCAGTTAAAAAGTTATAACCAGCCAACGACATTACAAACCTTGCCGATGGCATTGCCCTCAACTCAGCTTCAGCCTGTTTTAATATTTTATTCGTATTGGCTAACGAGGTTCCTGAAGGAGAAGCAACCGCAATGGCCACAAAACCCTGATCCTCTGTAGGGATAAAACCGGTTTTTGTTCTGCTTACCAATAAAACGGTAACCGCAACAATTAAGGCCAGGCCGGCCATGCTGATCCATTTATTTCGGATAAGCACTTTTAAGCCCCCAATATAACGGTTGGTCATGTAATTAAAACCACCGTTAAAGCCCGCATAAAACTTTTCTACAAAACCTTTTTTAGGTACAGCGTGGCCACCCTCGGCATGTTTGTTCTTTAAAAATAAGGCAGCCAGCGCCGGACTTAGAGTTAAAGCGTTAACCGCCGATATAATGATGGCGATAGCCATGGTTAAGGCAAACTGTTTGTAAAATATACCTGTTGAACCCGTCATAAAACCAACCGGTAAAAATACCGCCGCCATTACCAGTGTAATCGATATAATGGCCCCAGTAATTTCGTTCATGGCCTGGGTGGTTGCCGCCTTCGGACTAAGCCCGGGGTTTTCTTCCATCTTGGCATGCACCGCCTCTACCACCACAATCGCATCATCTACCACAATACCAATGGCCAGTACCAATGCAAACAGCGTTAATAGGTTAACCGAGAAGCCGAACAGCTGCATGAAAAAGAAAGTACCAATAATAGCCACCGGAACCGCTATAGCAGGGATTAAGGTAGACCTGAAATCCTGAAGGAAGATAAATACTACGATAAATACCAGTAAAAAGGCTTCAATCAAAGTATGCTCAACCTGGTTGATAGATTCGTCCAAATCGGTTTTGGTACGGTAAAACTGATTGAATTTAATCCCTGCAGGGAAATCTTTCGATAGTTTTGCCATCAGTTTATCGATAGAAATCTGAATTTCGTTGGCATTAGAGCCCGATAACTGAATTACCCCAATGGTAATACCATCATGGCCGTTTAAGCGGTTTACACTACTGTAGCTGTAAGCTCCCAATTCAACACGGGCCACATCTTTTAAGCGCAATATAGAACCATCCGAATTAGAACGGATAGCAATATTCTGGTACTCTTCTGGTTTGGTAAGCTTTCCTTTGTATTTAATTACATATTCAAATGCCTCGTTACTACGTTCACCTACCCTTCCCGGTGCCGCTTCCAGATTTTTATCCTGAATAGCACTGATCACTTCGTTAGGTGTAATTTTGTAAGTAGCCAATTGACTTGGATTTAACCAAATGCGCATTGAATAATCTTTAATACCACCAAATACACTGGCCGAACCTACACCCGGAATACGTTTAATTTCCGGAATGATATTAATCTGTGCATAGTTGTTTACAAAAACAGCATCGTATTTTTTAGGATCTTCTGAGTAAACACCTATTGCACCAATAAAGCTGTTTTGCTGCTTGGTGGTGGTTATACCATATTGTACAACCTCTGCCGGTAACTGGCTGGTGGCCTGCGAAACACGGTTTTGCACGTTAACTGCGGCCTGATCGGGGTTGGTACCTTGTTGAAAGTAAACCGTAATACCCAGCGTACCATCGTTACTGGCAGTGGAAGTCATGTAGGTCATGTTTTCCACACCGTTAATTGCTTCCTCCAATGATGGAGTTACCGAACGTAAAATGGTTTCGGCATTAGCCCCCGGATACACAGCAGTTACCAATACCGACGGAGGGGCGATATTTGGAAAGCGCTCTAAGGGCAACTTTGTTAGGCCAAGTATACCCACTATTACCAGCAATATGGAAATAACGGTCGAAAGTACAGGCCTGTTTATAAATTTCTGAAACATGACTTATGAAGTTTATTGTTGTCTTATTTTTTTGGATTTGCAACAGCTACTTTATCTGCTGCTTTTTGAGGTTGGATAACCATGCCCTCCTGTAATTTGTCGATACCGCTTAACACAATCTGATCGCCGGCTTTTACGCCCTCTTTTACCAGATAATTTTCGCCGGCTTTACCAACAATGCTAATGGCTTGTTTTTTCACCTTGCTGCTGTCGCCCAGGGTAAACACAAACACTTTATCCTGCATTTCAACTGTTGCCGATTGAGGTACCAGGATGGCATCATTATGTAATAAGCCCAAGCGGATTTTACCGGTATTGCCCGAGCGTAGTACGCCGTTGGCATTAGGGAAACTGGCCCTTAACGTAATGGCACCAGTGTTTTTATCAAACTGACCATCAATCATGTCGATTTTTCCTTTTACCGGATAGGTAGAATTATCTGCCAGTACCAGTTCTACCGCAGGTAAATGTTTAATCCTGTCGGCAGGGGTTTTGCCCGGGTAATTGGTATTGAAACTGTTGAAATCGTTTTCGGCCAGCGAGAAATATACATGTACTTCGTGTATATCCGATAGTTGGGTTAAGGCAGCCTGATCAGTTGGTGATACCAAACTTCCCTGTTTTTTCGGGATCCGGCCAATATAACCGCTCACGGTAGCCTTAACGTTGGTATAGCCTAAGTTAATTTGTGCCGAAGCTACATTGGCTTTAGCCTGCTCGGCATTGGCTTGTGCAATTTTGTAGGCTGTTTTAGCCGTTTTTAACTGGATATCAGAAACGACCTTGTTTTGCACCAATGGCGTTAACTTATCTACCTCCAGCTGTGCATTTAAAATAGCGGCCTCAGCAGCATGTAAACTGGCTTTGGCATTGTTTAAAGCTTCGCGGTAAGGGTTTTCGTTAATTTTAAAAAGTGTTTGGCCAGCAGTAACATAAGCACCTTCGTTAACCAGTACACTTTGTAAATAACCGCTTACCTGCGGGCGTACATCAATATCAACAGCGCCTTGTATAGCGGCCGGATATTCGATAAAGGTGGTTTCAGAGCCTTGATTAATTGCGCTTACCGGTAAAACGGGCGGCGGTGGTGCAGTTGCAGCTTGCTGTGGGGCAGATTTACAGCTGGCCAGTACAATTGTGGCAAAAGCGAGAGCGAAGGCATATTTAACAAATGTAAATCGTTTAACAGTGTTAAATAATAAAAACAAACGATGTAGAGATTTCATATGATTTTAAATTATAATGGATTTAAGATGTATAAACTATTTAACAGTGTTAAATAGCAGGGTAAAAAAAAATTAACTATTAATAGATAAGGTAATTCCCTTAATAGCGTCTTTTAAAATTTGCTGGTTCAGCTCGTTGGTTGTTCTCCCGTCGGGGCGTACCAGGTTGATGGATATCAAACCGTGTATAATCGACCAATAGGTGTAGTACTTTCTACAGATATCATCGTCTGATACCGGTTTTTTATCGAATAATGATTCAATTACATCGCCAAGCATGTGCCCTACATTTTCTGCTTCGGGCAACGAATTCTTAACAGTGCAACAAACCATATCCACACCGTACATCAACTGATAAAATTCTTTGTGGGCAAAGGCGAAATTCCAGTAGGCAATCCACATCGCTTCCATCTGGTCAGCAGGTGCTTCATGTTGGTCGCGCGCTTCGCGGATGTCTTTGGCCAGCATCAGGTAACCTCTTCTGGTTAACTCGAGCAGGATTCCTTCTTTGTTCGAAAAATATTCGTAAATAATCGGTGCAGTATATTCGATCTGATCGGCAATTTTACGCATACTCAATGCCTGCCAGCCTTCTGTTTGAACAATGTTCAAGGCAGCATCCAGAATTTTTGTTCTGGTTTCATCTTTTAAACGTAGTATTCTTTCTTTGCTTCCCATAACTGGAATATAAGGTGTAAATAATCTAACACCGTTAAGCAAATGTAGAACCAATTCCAGAATTCACAATCATGCAATTGTCATATAGAATTTTGCGACGTTAAAAAGTACTCCTATTGCATTTAAATGAGGTTTTTCAGTTTTATTAATATCCTAACGAATATTTTTATCCTAATTTTTAGAGCCTGACAAGCAGACATTCAGGATAAGTCATGGCAGTGATCTTTTGTCAGTATAGCTCTGCCAATAGCCTTACACCACCTTCTCGAATCGTCATTTCGAGCGCAGAGCAACGGAGCCGAGAACCACGCAGTGCACAGCGAAGCTAAATCTTTAGGTGGTAAAATTTACTTTAAGCTTTTATCACCACTTCAGACAACTTAGTACACGTAAGAATTTTAATTAACATTATTTTATGCCACCATGTCTGAAACATTCAATCACTCAAAATTCACAATTCAATCATTCATAATTCAATCACTCAAAATTTGACATTCAATCATTTCCTAAATCCATTATCTTAGTATCATGATATACCGCGAAGCAGCCATAACCGACATTCCGCAAATTCAGGTGGTAAGGCATACCGTTAAAGAAAACACGCTATCCAACCCTGCTTTGGTAACCAATGCCGATTGTGAAGACTTTATTACCCGCCGTGGTAAAGGCTGGATATGCGAAGTAGATGGTAAAGTGATTGGCTTTTCAATTGTAGATTTACAGGAGCATAATATCTGGGCCTTGTTTCTCCGTCCGGAATACGAAGGCAAAGGCATTGGTAAAGCACTGCACAAGCTAATGATGGATTGGTATTTCGAACAAACCCACGAAACCGTATGGTTGGGTACATCGCCTAATACCTGTGCCGAAGAATTTTACACCAGGCAAGGCTGGCAAAAAGCAGGTATGGTAAATAAAGGTGAAGTAAAATTCGAAATGACTTATGCCGATTGGGTAAATAGATAAATTCTTTCGAGATTTCGTCATTGCGAGAAGGCTTTTTCAGCCGACGAAGCAATCTTTTTAGCAAAGATTACCAGTATAAAAGATTGCTTCGTCGTTCCTCCTCGCAATGACGATTTATAGAAAAAGAGAAAACATTAGTCCCTAAACTTCTTCATAAAACTACTTACACTTTCTTCTAAATTGCCATCAGCAATAGCTTTAACGAAAGCAGTACCGATAATTGCACCATTCGCGTACGAGCAGGCTTTATCGAAAGTTTGTTTATCGCTGATCCCGAAGCCAATCATAGTCGGATTTTTCAGGTTCATCTCTTTTATACGGCTAAAATAAGCTTCGGTGGTATTGCCCACTTCTAAATTCTTACCTGTTGTAGCCGACGATGATAACAAATAAATAAATCCATTGGTTAAGCCGTCAATTTTATGGATGCGCTCTTCTGCCGTTTGTGGCGTAATCAGAAATACATTGCTCAGGTTGTGTTGTTCAAAGCAATCCTGATAAAGCTCCTCATATTCCGCCATCGGTAAATCGGGCACAATACAACCATCTACCCCTACTTCGGCGCAAGCCTTACAAAAATTTTCTACACCAAACTGCAGCACAGGGTTTACATAACCCATCAGTAAAACAGGGATGGTAACATTTTTACGTAAATCTTTAAGCTGTTCGAAAAGCACCTTTAAGGTCATACCCTGATCTAAAGATTGCTTGCTGCTCGCCTGAATCACCGGACCATCGGCAACAGGATCCGAATAAGGAAATCCGATTTCCAGGATATCAGCACCCGATTTTTGCAAGGCCTCAGCAATCTGAATGGTATCGCCTAGGTTAGGGTAACCAGCGGTATAGTAAATTGATAATATATTTTTCTTCTCCTGGAAGAGTTGTTTAATTCTGTTCATTTTTTCTATCATTTTCGTCATTGCGAGGCACGAAGCAATCCTACTACAATCGCTACACGTTAACCCAAAGCATTAAGATTGCTTCGTGCCTCGCAATGACGGCTTTCTATAAATTAAAGTACTTAATATAAGTATCCAGATCCTTGTCGCCACGGCCAGATAGGCAAACCACTACATTTTCGCCTCCTTTAAATTCCATTTTTTCGAGGTAAGCCAATGCGTGTGCGCTTTCAATCGCCG
This sequence comes from Pedobacter sp. KBW01, assembly GCF_003852395.1. NCBI lineage: Bacteria > Pseudomonadati > Bacteroidota > Sphingobacteriia > Sphingobacteriales > Sphingobacteriaceae > Pedobacter > Pedobacter sp. KBW01. The sequence goes on along the minus strand of NZ_QAJQ01000009.1, from coordinate 174,648 downwards.
GAATAATCCCTTCCAGTTGCGTACACAATAAACCCGCTTCTAAACTTTCTTCGTCGGTAATAGAAACATATTGCCCGCGACCTGTTTTAAACAAATGGGCATGTTGCGGACCAATACCCGGATAATCCAGTCCGGCAGAAACCGAATGCGGCTCTACCACCTGCCCATCTTCTGTTTGCATTAAAATACTTCGGCTACCGTGTAAAACGCCTTCCTTACCTAAATAAGTTGTTGCGGCCGAAAATCCACTCGAAACACCCTTACCCGCAGCTTCTACAGCAATTAGTTTCACATTTTCATCATCCATAAAATGATAGAACATGCCCATGGCATTGCTACCACCACCTACACAAGCTAAAACGTAATCAGGTTGATCGCTTCCGGTTTGCTCTATTAACTGTTTTTTGGTTTCTTCTGAGATGATCGATTGAAAAATAGCCACCATATCAGGGTAAGGATGTGGTCCAACTACCGAACCGATAATGTAATGCGTATCAACCGGATTGTTAATCCAATCGCGCATAGCCTCGTTAGTGGCATCTTTTAAGGTTTTACTACCCGAACTTGCCGGAACTACCTTTGCACCCAGCATTTTCATGCGGGCTACGTTTGGTGCCTGGCGTTCGATATCTACCTCGCCCATATAAATTACACACTCCAGGTTACGCAAAGCACAAACCGTTGCGGTAGCTACACCATGCTGACCAGCACCTGTTTCGGCGATAATCCGCTTTTTACCCAGTTTTTCGGCCAGCAAAATCTGTCCGATGGTATTGTTGATCTTGTGCGCACCGGTATGGTTTAAATCTTCTCTTTTCAGAAAAATATTAGCACCATACTTTTCAGAGTATCTTTTTGCCAGATACAGCGGCGAAGGGCGGCCAACATAATCTTTTAACAATTGATGAAATTCCTTTTGAAAATCGGCATCATCAATAATCTTTAAATAGTTTTGACGCAATTCTTCTACGTTCGGATAAAGCATTTCGGGGATGTAAGCGCCTCCAAAATCTCCGTAATATCCTTTTTCGTTTACTTTGTATTTCATTTTCTTTTCTACTAAATTGTCACATTGATAGCTTTTAAAGATAAGTCGTCATTCCCGCGCAGGCGGGGAATCTTAAAGCACATGCATTACGATTCCCAATCAAGTTGGGAATGACGGATCAACTTATATTTTAATCAACTTCATGATGACATTATTTCGTGCTCATTTCTTTTATAAATTCTTTAATCTTCACTGCATCTTTCAGCCCGGGTTCAGTTTCGAAGCGGCTATTGATGTCTAGTGCATATAAACGATCGTCGCTTATATTTTTTATCGCTGTGGCATGTTCTAAATCAATTCCACCGCTTAAAAAGTAGGGTTTGGAGTAAGTATATCGGTCTAAAACAGACCAATTAAATGTTTTCCCCGATCCGCCATGTGCTTTTGTTTTAGTATCGAACAGAAAATAATCTGCTACATCTAAGTAAGCTGCCAAAACGGCAAAATCGAAGTCTTCATCTATGCCAAAAGCTTTAATCACCTCTACATCTGGAAAACCGGCCTTTAACCCTGCACAATACTCCTGCGATTCGTTCCCATGCAACTGAACGGCTTTCAACTTAAAAGTACTTACTTTCTCTTTTACCTTTTCGATATCTTCATTTACGAAAACACCAACGGTTTTAATTTCAGCAGGAATGTATTTGATCAGTTCTGCAGAAACATCGCTGATTAATCTCGGCGATTTATCATAAAAGATAAAGCCCAAATAATCTGGTTGCAGCTCTGCAACCGCAGCAATATTAGCCGCCAAACGCATACCGCATACTTTTAACTTTAGCATGCCAGTAGTTGTTTAAAACTGTTAAGTGCTTTTTTGCTCACCAGCGATTCTTCAGCTTCGTAATAGCAATCGGCAAAAGACAGTTCGGGCTTTATGGTTCTGATGGCCAGTGCCGAGTTGCAAAGCACTACATCGTTCTGTACCCTTGTTGCCTCACCATTTAATACATCCATAAATATTTTAGCTGATGATTCTACCGTATCGCCACCTTTAATCGCATTTACATCTACCCTTTCAAAGCCCATATCATCGAGGGTTAAAATCTGTTCGCCTTTGTTGCTAAAGGTTTTCACATCGCAGGTTAGCGAAATTTCATCGTAGCCCTCTAACGCATGCACAATGGTATAGTTTTTATCGGTATCCTGGTATAAATAGGCATATAAACGGGCCAGTTCTAAACTAAACACGCCAACCATCTGGTGCCTGGGTTGCCCCGGGTTAACCATTGGCCCCAGCATATTGAAAAAGGTTTTCACGCCCAGCTCTTTTCTAATCGGCGCTACTATTTTCATGGCCGGGTTAAAAAGTGGTGCATGCAGAAAGCAAATGCCTGCAGCATCTAAATTGCGTTTCAAAGTATCCTCATCATTGGTAAAACTATAGCCCAGGTACTCCATTACGTTTGATGAACCGCATCCTGAGGAAACACCATAATTACCATGTTTGGCTACATGATGACCTGCACCTGCTACCACAAAGGATGATAAGGTAGAAATGTTAAAAGTGTCTTTGCCATCGCCACCGGTACCGCAAAGGTCAATCAGTTCGTAAGCCGAAAGGTTAACTTTCACGCACATATCCAGCATGGCATCTCTAAAGCCCTGTAACTCTTGCACGGTAATGTTGCGCATGGCATAAGCGGTTATAAAAGCGGCAATTTGCGAAGAATTGAAAGCACCTTCTGATATGGAGATCAGGATGTTTTTTGCCTCTTCCCTACTAAAGCTCTTGTTCTCGAATAAATGGTTTAATATTTTTTTCATGTTTATTGCCAATGTTATTTAACCACAGATAAAAAGGATGAACACGGATAAAATCTCTGTGTATCTGTGTCCATCTGTGGTTCATTTTTCATTTATATCTTTATTTCATTATGGTTCGTGTCTTCACGAACCATTTATTTAAATCCGTTCCGTGAAGACACGAACCGTGGCGCATAAAAAAAGGATTGCTTTTTGGGCAATCCTCTTCGTTGTGTATAAAATATTTTAAAATATATAACAATAGAATTTGCCTAACGAATTTCGTTATGCCACCACCAATTGTTATTTAAGTTTTTAATTATCATGTTTGTATAAAGCAAATATTGATATAGTTTTTTAAAATTCCAAAATCTTTCTAAAAATATATGTCTTTCTTCAAAAGAAAAGTACAGTTTAATGATGATTTCGGTTTCGGGTCTAATCCGGTAACCAAAAATCAGCGTATGCTCAATCCCGATGGTTCGGCCAATATAGAGCGTACGGGCTTGCCCTGGTTTAAGTTCGATGATACTTATACGCGTTTGGTTACCATGAGCTGGCCGCGTTTCTTTTTGGTTATTCTCATAACCTATCTCCTTGTAAATACTTTATTTGCCATTCTGTACAACCTGATTGGGATTGAAAATTTAGTTGGCGCAAAGGGCCTTACCCTGCGCGATCAGTTTTTCGATGCATTCTTCTTTTCGGCACAAACCATCTCTACCGTCGGTTATGGCCACATTGCGCCACAAGGTTTTGTAACCAGCGTACTGGCAGCATTCGAAAGTATGCTCGGCCTGCTCGCTTTTGCCCTGGCAACCGGTTTGTTATACGGGCGTTTTAGCCGGCCAACTTCTAAGGTTAGTTTCAGTAAGAAAATGGTAATTGCCCCTTACGAGGGCGGCCATGGCTTAATGTGCCGTTTGGTTAATTTACGCCGCAACCAGCTAATTGAGGTAGAAGTGCAGATGGTAATGTCGTACAACGAAATGGTTGATGATAAACAAGTGAGGCGTTTTTACCCGCTTCACCTCGAACGTGATAAAATCAGCATCCTTTCTTTAAACTGGACTTTGGTGCACCCAATTAATGAAGAAAGTCCGTTGTTCGAAAAATCGCTTATCGAATTGCAGCTGGCAGAGGTTGAGGTTTTTGTAATGTTAAAGGCCTTTGATGATACTTTTGCCCAAACCATCCACACACGCACCAGCTACCAGGATGAAGAAATTGAAATGGACGCCCGTTTTGAGAAAATGTATCACCACAACGAGGCTGGTAAAATGGTAATGGATTACAGTAAACTGGATGAGGTTACGCGGACGGTGTAAAATCGTCCCCCTCGATTCGGTAACTGTCGGAATTACTTAAGGGTCTCGCCCATAATAGAGGTGCTGAAATAAATTCAGCATGACGTTAAATGGGAGTCCAATAGCTATAGGATCAGCATGACGTTAATTTGGAGTTTTAGCGACAACTTGCCCAATAAAACCCAAAATATCCTCATACAACTGGTTCCCGCCAAAAATCATCTGGCTAATCATAGGTACATGACTTTTACCTTTAATTTCTTTTATCTCGGCCTGAACACCATTGGCTTTTAGTTTCTCGTATAGTTTAGGCGTTTGCAACTTAATAGCGCCATAAGTTTTACTCCCATAAAAAAGTAGATGTGGATTTTTGATATTGCTTACATAATCCATCGGCGAAGCTGTTTTCCAAACTTCAGCCTGTTCGGTAAAAGTTCTGATGAAATCGAAATAAAAATGGTCTTTTTCAGCTGTGGTTAAATATTCGTGCATATCCAGGCCAAAGGGATCGTTGAGGATTACACCTTTAATTGGGTTTTTAATCCCTGCATTTTTAAAATATTTTGGGTCGGCGTTAATAAGCTCGGCCAAATGCGCACCGGCAGAGTGCCCCATTACAAAAATCTTATCGGCGCTTGCCTTATAAGTGGCAATATTTTCGCTCACCCATTTTACGGCCAAAGCACAATCATCGCCCATTTTTTCGTATTGCACATTTGGAGCCAGGGGATAATTGATGATTACCGTAACCACACCTTTACGCGCAAAATTTCTACCCAACCACCAATAGGTCTCCTTTTTTCCACTGCTCCATGAACCACCGTGAATGAAAACCAAAACGGGTTTATCTTTTATACTGTCGTTCTTATAAAAAATGTTTAGCGTATTGGCCTCATCGGTATTGCCGGCGTAATTGATGTTTTTCGCCTTTTTTACCTGAGCAGGTGAAACGATGGTTTGAAATAAGAGCATGAATAAAACAAAGGGTTTGTACATAAAACAAGATTTTTCTTCTCTATATAAATAAACGAAATTGTTGTAAAGGTGGATTTTTGGAGCACGACAGGCTGCTTGATCGTCATTTCGAGCGAAGTGCAACGCAGTCGAGAACCACGAAGTGCTCAGCGAAGCTAAATCTATCTCGAGACAGATCTCTCCGCTCCACTGTGTTTCGGTCGAGATGACGACTTTTCAAGAAATGCTAAGCCTTAATCAACGGGTTTTTCTCTTTCGCAAACAGATCAAATACCTTTTTATCTACAAAAGCCGGGAAAAGCTTATTCATCCATACTGCTAATTTTCCTTGTCCGGTCATTACTAAAGTACGTTTACGTTTTTCAATACCATCGGCTATAATGCTGGCGACTTCTTCTGAGGTCATCATTTTACCTTCATCCATACTGGTTTCGCCGTGGGCTGCACCATCTTTTGATAAGGCTGTTACACGGATGTTCGAAGCGGTAAACCCCGGACAGGCCACCATTACATTTACGCCGGTTTTTAGCAGTTCGGTACGCAACGATTCCATAAAACCATTCATGGCAAACTTAGAAGCCGAATAACCTGTACGGCCCGGTAAACCGCGGTAACCTGCAATTGATGATACGCCAACTACTGTTCCTTTGGTTTTTAGAATTTCGGGCAGGGCATATTTTGTACAATAAACGGTACCCCAGAAATTCACATCCATCAGGTTTTTAAGCACCGATAAATCAAGGTCGTTAAAAAGGGCACGCATCGATAAACCGGCATTATTAACCAGGATATCTATTTTTTGAAAGGAAACCAGAGCTTGTTTAATAATCAGCTCGCAATCGGCTTCTTTACTTACATCAGCCTGAACGGCCACTGCCCTGATGCCATATTGTTTTTCCAGGTCGGCTGTGATTTCGCATAATGTTACATATTGGCGCGCAGCTAAAACCAGATTGGCACCACGTTTTGCAAATTCTTCGGCACAGGCTTTTCCAATTCCGCTTGATGCGCCTGTAATGATGATTACTTTATTTTTTAGATTCATTTAGTAGCAAGGTTTGAGTATTAAGTATCAAGATATAAGTATTGAGACTTGATACTTCTTATATTTATTTTGTTTTAAAGTAGTTTGTAGCTTCAGTAACTTTATCCGTATTTATGATGCCTGATAGGGATTGCTTCCAGTAGTTTTCGTTATCTGGTGCTCCCCAAAAACGGAAAGGTTTATTGATTTGATAAGCGGCAAGTACAAGTGCAGATAATTTGTCTTGATCAGCTTCCGGTATTTCACCTATTCCTTTCCATTTGGAATAATCAGCAAAATTAGCACTGATCATCGTTATCTTTTTTAAATCTTCAAGGGCATAGTTTACGCCTGGCAAGCCATCAAACTTGATCATTTCGGGATAAAGATGAAAAGTATTGTGCGGCGGCCGGTTTCCGCTGATCACAATGCTTACCCTTTTGCCTCTTTTTGAAAATAGTTTTTCGTAGGGCTTCAATGTTTTCAGCAAAACAGGATAGGTTATATCCCAGCTTTCTTTAAAATCGATCATCAACTGGAAACTATAAAAATCTTTAGTTTTAGAAAAGGCCAAGATCGGCTGGAGGTACATTTTATCTAAGGTATTCCCAGCTTTGATTTCTTTTTTACTGTGTGCCACCATTAACGAATCGCCAACTACAAATACATCGGCCTCTATCGAAAAAGCCTTGTTCTGAACGGCTTCGTAAAAAGGTTTGTTGTGGGTATAATCGTTGTGGGAATGGATCCTGATCGGCGTTTGATCAAACCATCCCGAAAAAAAAATCATTGATAAGAATAAAAAATGCTTTGCCATTATTTCATCATCGCAGTTTCGTAAGGTACACGGGTAACAATCGAACGACCCAGGGTAATTTCATCGGCATATTCGAGTTCGCCACCAAAGGCAATACCACGCGCAATGGTAGTAACCGGCACATTGAATTCTTTTAGTCTTTTGTAGAGGTAAAACAAAGTGGTATCGCCTTCCATATTGGGACTTAAGGCCAAAATAATTTCTTTAATTCCGCCAGCTGCAACACGGGTAACCAAACCATCAATAAACAGATCAGATGGTCCTACCCCATCCATTGGCGAAATTAAACCGCCCAAAACGTGGTAAACACCAAAGTACTGTCCGGTGTTTTCAATCGCCATTACATCACGCGTATCTTCTACCACACAAATGGTTTCTTTATCGCGTTTATGCGAGGTACAGATTTCGCAAATTGTATAGTCAGAAATATTGTGACAGGTGGTACAGTGTTTAATCTGTTGTTTGAGTTTAATAAATGTGTTACCAAACTGGTTTACCTCCTCTTGTTCTTTGCTTAAAAGATGCAACACCAGACGCAAAGCCGTTTTTTGTCCTACACCAGGCAGTTTCGAAAATTCGTTTACTGCATCCTCAAGTAGTTTGGATGAAAAATTCATAATACAAAAATAGGTAAAAGGTTTATTAGTTCATTAGTCATTGGTTCAATAGTTCATGGGGTTATAGTTAATGGCTCATAGTTGATAGCCAATGTTCCGAAGCATTTCTAAGTTAATGGTCGATTACTTATAGTCCAATGCGATGTTTTAGAAAAACGATTGAATATTAATGGCTCGCCGGCTTAGGTGTAATGACTATTAACAATCAGCTATAAACCATTAAACAAAAGCAGTAAAAACTAAAGCCATTGACTTTAACTTTGAATTTATTACATTTATCAGCTTAAAACAAAACTATGTCACCAACCATCCTCTTGTGTTTTCTAATTGGTTACTTCCTGCTACTGATTATCATTTCGTTTGTAACGTCTCAAAAATCGTCAGACAATAATACGTTCTTTGTTGCCAACAGAAACTCTAAATGGTATTTAGTAGCCTTTGGCATGATTGGAACGGCGCTTTCGGGGGTAACTTTTATTTCGGTACCTGGCGAGGTTGGCGCGCCCAGCGGAAACCAGTTTCAGTATTTTCAGTTTGTACTGGGCAATGCGGTGGGCTTTATCATTATTGCCACTGTTTTGTTGCCGCTTTACTACCGGATGAATTTAACTTCTATTTACAGTTATATCGAAAAACGGTTGGGCCATTACAGTTACAAAACAGCTGCATCGATATTTCTGTTAAGCAGAACACTTGGATCGGCCACGCGGCTTTATCTGGTAGTAATTGTATTACAACGCTTTATATTTGATAATTATGGTATTCCGTTTTGGTTAACGGTTTTAATTTCACTGGCCTTAATCTGGTCGTACACCTTTAAAGGAGGCTTAAAAACCATTATTATTACCGATACCCTGCAAACGTTTTTCCTGGTATTATCTGTTTTTTTAACTATTTATTTTATTTGTAATAGTCTCGATTTCAGCATTCCACAAGCGTTTGAAACCATAAAAAACAGCAGTTATTCTAAAATATTCTTTCTGGATGATTTCCTTACCAACAAGTTCTATTTCAGCAAACAGTTTATAGGCGGTATTTTCGTAACCATCGCCATGACTGGTCTTGATCAGGATTTAATGCAGAAAAATCTGAGCATGAGCACCATTAAGGAAGCGCAGAAAAACATGTTCACCTTTACAGGGGTATTTGTGATCTTAAATGTTTTCTTTTTAAGTGTAGGTGCATTGTTATACATTTTCGCAAGTAAAAACGGTATCGATATCCCTTTAGATCACATTACAGGCAAACCGCGAACAGATTTACTGTTTCCTGAAATTGCCCTGAATAACCTGGGTTCGGTACCCGCCATTATTTTTATGCTGGGTTTAACAGCCGCTACCTTTGCCACTACCGATTCGGCCTTGACCGCCCTAACCACTTCGTTTTGTGTAGACTTTTTAGGCATGGATAAAGCCAAAAACATAGACGAAAAAAGTGCGGTTAAAAAGCGCCATACCGTGCACGTGGCTTTTTCAGTTTTAATGTTTTTGGTCATTATTGTAATTAATGCATTAAACAGTTCGTCGGTTGTGAGCTTAATTTTCACCATTGCCTCTTATACCTATGGTCCGCTTTTAGGCTTGTATAGTTTTGGATTATTTGTAAAAAAACGCGGACTTCACGATAAATTAGTACCGATAGTTTGCATATTATCGCCTTTTTTATGTTACTTGCTTGCGAGCAATTCGGCTGCAATATTGGGCGGATATGTTTTTAGTGTTGAACTGATTTTAATTAACGGTTTAATCACATTTATAGGTTTGTTATTCATTAGCAAAAAAACTGATGCGCAAACCAGGTTTTAATATTTAGCATTACGTATATGACGAGTGAAGAAAAAATAAGAAGCGCTTTTGAGAATAAAGACTGGCAGGAAATTAAAGTAACAGACTCCTGGCAAATTTTTAAAATTATGGCCGAGTTTGTAGATGGTTTTGAGAAACTGGCTAAAATTGGCCCATGTGTTACAATTTACGGGTCGGCCCGTACCGCCCAAACCCACCGCTACTACCAATTGGCAGAGCAGTGTGGTAAATTATTAACCGACCGCGGTTACGGTGTAATTACAGGCGGTGGTCCTGGTATTATGGAAGCAGGTAACAAAGGTGCACATACCAATGGTGGTAAATCGGTTGGTTTAAACATCGAACTACCTTTTGAGCAATTCCACAATAAATATATCGATCATAACAAATTACTGGAGTTCGATTACTTTTTTGTACGCAAGGTAATGTTTATGAAATACAGTCAGGGGTTTGTGGTGTTACCTGGTGGTTTTGGCACTATGGACGAGCTTTTCGAAGCCTTAACCCTGATCCAGACCGGTAAAATTGCCCGTTTCCCAATTGTATTGGTAGGCATTGATTATTGGGGCGGATTAATTGAATGGATTAAAGGCACTATGCTGCAAAAAGAGCACAATATCCACGAAGAAGATTTAAACCTTTTCCGCTTGGTTGATACTGCCGAAGAAGCTGCTGAACATATCTTCCGTTTCTACGATAAGTATGTGCTGAAGCCAAATTTCTAGTTCATAGAAGTTCATGGCTAATAATCTATAGCAGGGCTTCCATTATCCAGGAGTAATTGCTCAATAGTCGATGGCTTATGGTTGATAGCCAATATCCATTAAGCTAACTTAAAACTGATAACTGGTTATTGAATATTAATAAAGAGGTGTTCACAAGATGAGCACTTTTTTTATGCCCAAATAAATTGTAACAACTTAAGTCTCTTGCCATCTAAAATAAAACAGCATACATATGGCAAAGTTTATTAATTGGAAAAGGGACTGGTTGAACGGCAACTTACAACTGTTTGTTGACGGGATTCAGAAGGGTGCTTTAACATTTGAAATGTGGAAAAGCAATGCCTATACCTTATTCGAGGATAAAGACTATGCTTTTGAAAATAAAGGTTTCTGGCAAAGAACTACAACGGTAACCGACCGTAAAACGAATGAAGTGGTAGCCATCATCACTTACGACGGCTGGAAATCGAAAGCCATTATCAGTTTAAAATCGGGTGAGCAATATGAGTGGAAAGCAACCAGTTCATGGCGCTCAGAATGGACGGTTTCGAACAACAAAGACACGCACATTTATTACCAGGCTTCGAGCAATACTGGTGCTATTTCTACCGAAGCAGACAACAGTTTATTAATTGTTTCGGGTTTGTTTATTAAACAGATTTACAATAAGAAAACAGCGGTAATGGTGGCTTGTTTGGTTCCAGTTATTACCGCATCCCTTACCCGTCACCACGGTTAGGCATTAATTAATCTTTTTGGCGATGGAACAGGTATTATATTGGAGAAAAGGTTTATTTGATAGCAACTATCAGGTATTTTATGAGCAGCAGCTGAAATTTTCGATGAATTTTAGTTCTTGGCAAAACTCTGCCATTGCCACTACGCAAAGCGGAATTTACCTCCTAAAGAGCGAGGGTTTTTCAAAGCCTGAAACCAGGATTCTAAATAACCAGAACGAGACTTTGGCTACCATTACCTATGATTGGCTTGGGTTTAAGGCCAGGGTTGTTTTTGCCTCAGGCGAAACATTAGACTGGCGTTACCAGAATAGCTGGTTAAGCCGCTGGTCGCTCAACAACCTCAAAGATAAACAGATCCTGTTCAGTGCATCGGCCGGAAACGGAAACATCCACAGCAATGTAAACGATGATATGCTGGTACTTACCGGGCTTTTTATCCGTGAGTATTATTCGAGACTACTGTTTGGCATGATCATTTTGATAATCATCCTGATCAGCTGTAGAAATATTTTTTAGGTTCAACGGCCAAGCTAAGACTTAAAAAGTCTTTCTCCGTTCGCTCCCCTTTAAACTTCGTAAGCTACCCTAAAATTTCCTGTATTTTCTCGGTTGGGCGGGCAATAACGGCCTGGTCGCCAGAAATAACGATTGGTCGTTCAATTAAAATAGGGTGCTTAACCATGGCTTCAATCCACTCCTCGTCCGTTAGTGTTTTGCCTTTGTAGTTTTCAACAAAAACGGCCTCTCCTTTCCTAATCAGTTTCAGTGGTTTAATACCGAGTTTGGCTACAATTGCTGTAAGTTCGGCCTTGTTTGGTGGGGTATCCAGGTAGTACACTACTTCAAAGGCTTTTCCACTTTTTTCGAGTTCCTGTAAAGCGCAACGGCTTTTGGTGCACCTGTTATTGTGATAAATGGTAATCATTATGAATGCTGTTTATAATCCGCTTACACCACCGCTTACTACCAGCTTCATGGCATCGGCAGCAGTCATTTTTAAATCGGTAACCTTATTGCGTTGTACAATACACAACTGCCCGGCAAATGAATAGGAAAGCGGAAAATAAACCGCTACCTCATCGGGCAAATCCAATTTATGCAAATCGTTCTGGGTTAAAAAACCAATCTTCTTTAAACCTCCTTCTACCTCTACCAATACGGGATGGTTAAATTTCTTTTCGTCGCCCACAAAAGCTTCGGTTAAATCTTTTATCGAAGAGTAAATGAAATTAAGCAAAGGCAGGCGGTGCATCATCCGCTGAAACCAATTGTACATGGGTTCAGTAACCAAATTGGTTACAAAAATACCCGCCAGCAAAATAATGGTAACAACGGTTAACAAACCCAGACCAGGTATGTTTCTACTTTCGCCTGTTAGCGGATTTACACCAAGTATATTCTTTACGTTTAACCAGCTATCAACAGTTGTAACCGCCCAAACTACAATAAAAATACTTACAGCAATAGGCACAACTATTAATAAACCTTTAATCAGATAGTTTAAAATGGCTTTCCCTACTTTGTTCATGCGGCAAATTTAGGTAAAAATAGTGAAACCCCACGCGCTATCCCTGTTTGTTCATTGGTTCATTAGGCATTGGTTCATTAGTGAAACCCATAGTCCCACCCTATCGGTTGGTGTCTCACCGACCGAAACAGATGGACAAAAAGGGCCATATAAAGCGATACAATCGCTTGTCTCTCCCGTCCACGTTACAAACGTGGACGATACATTTGGCAGAATACCTCCCAGTACAGACTGAGAGAAATCTATAGATACAGATTTCTCGACTACGTTGCACTTCGCTCGAAATGACGATACAGGAAGGGCTAAAAGGTACCCTATGTGGCATTTTGCCTGGCACCAATGAACAAGTGAACCAATAAACTATTCGTAAAAATAAACACGCTTAACCCTTTGCGAAATGTTGGTTAAAATCTCGTAGGGAATGGTATTTACCTCGCTGGCTAACTGCATAATGGTGTGCTCTTTATTAAATACGATGGCTTCATCGCCGGCTTTAACATCAATCCCTGTAATATCGAGCATGGTCATATCCATGCAAATAGAACCTATTGTGGGCACCAGATTACCATTAATGAGCATTTTACCTACCCCATTACCAAAAGCCCTGCTATAACCATCGGCATAGCCAATTTTTACGGTTGCAATCTTTCCACCCTCAGGCATAATTCCTTTCCGGCTATAACCTACTGTTTCGCCGGGTTCGAGTGTTTTTACCTGACTAACCGTAGTTTTAAGCACCATAACGGTTTGCAGGCCACGATTATTGGGCAATGCAGAATCGAAGCCATACAAACCAATGCCCAGGCGTACCATATCCATTTGGCCTTCGGGCCAGCGCGAAATGCCCGAGGTATTGGCGATATGCAATAGAGGTTTGTAAATTAAAACATCGGTTAATTGTTTGGCCATTTCTTTAAACCGCGCTATTTGCTGTTGGGTAAAACCATCATGCTCGGCCTCTCCACTGGCCACGAGATGTGAGAAAATGCTTTGTACTTTTACTTTAGCATTATCTTTTAACAAGCCGGTTAAGGTGGTAATTTCTGCTTGATCGAAACCTAAACGGTGCATCCCGCTATCAATCTTAATGTGAATGGGATAATCGAAATCGTAATCAGAAAGCACATTTATAAAACTGTTCAGAATTTCGATGCTGTAAATTTCGGGCTCTAGCCGATGTTTAATAATGGCTTCGAAAGCAGATTCTTCGGGACTCATTACCATAATCGGCAAAGTAATTCCTGCTTTGCGCAGGGCTATACCCTCATCAGCGTAAGCTACCGCCAGGTAATCTACTTTATGAAATTGCAGTAAGTTGGCAATCTCAAAACTACCGCTACCATACGAAAAGGCTTTTACCATGGCCATCATTTTAACGCCAGGTTTAATTTTAGAGCGGTAAAACTGGAGGTTACCCACCATGGCGTTCAAATCGATCTCTAAAACCGTATCGTGTATTTTCTGCGTGAGGAGTTTACTAATCCGGCCAAATTCGAAGCGCCTCGCTCCTTTTACCAAAATGGTTTCGTGACTAAACTGCAAGCCTGGAAAAGCTTCAACAAAGGCATTGGTATAGTCAAAAAACTGGGTTTCGAACTTAAAAAGATCGGCAAAACGTGCAATGTGTGTTCCGATCCCGATTAAGCGATTTACCTTTTTCTGCAATAGCAATTCGGCTATTTCGGTATATAAATCGAGGTCATCTCTTCCGGTTTCGAATAATTCGGAAAGAATAACAGTTTTCCGCGCATGTTGGTTCTGTTGGTTCAGAAAATCGAGGGCAATGGCAAGCGAAGAAATATCGGCACTGTACGAATCGTCGATAATGGAACACTGGTTAATGCCATTCTTCAGTTCGAGGCGCATGCTCACATGGCTCAGTTTCTCTAAACGCAAATCGGCCTGTTCGGGCGTGTAGCCCAAAGCAAGCAAAGTAGCCCAGCAAATCATGCCGTTCTCAATCGAAGCCTTATCTTTAAAAGGCAGCATGCATTCTATTTCCCTATCCTGGTAAATGGCCCTTAAGTAACAGTTACCTTTAATAGGTTCTACCGCAATTATCTGTAAATCGGCAGCTTGTTTACTGCTCCAGCTAAATTGTTTTTTCCCGGGCAACTCTTTAAAACTCACTTCGCTTACATACTCGGGCGAATAGATAAAAAGCTCACTATCTTTAAAAAGCCTGAGTTTTTCAGTCAGCTTTTCCTTTTTCGAACTAAAACCTTCGGCATGTGCTTCGCCAATATTGGTTAAAATCCCAATTTGGGGCTGAATAATCTTTGCCAGACTTTCCATTTCATTTACGGCAGAAATACCTGCTTCAAAAATGCCTAAAGTATGACTCTCCTCAATTTGCCATACCGAAAGCGGTACACCAATTTGCGAATTATAACTTTTAGGGCTTTTAACAATATTAAAATCGGCGGCCAGGAGCTGGTACAGCCATTCTTTCACAATGGTTTTGCCGTTACTGCCGGTAATACCAATGGTTTTAAGGTTAAATTGCCTGCGGTGTTCAATTGCCAGTTGTTGCAAGGCTGCCAGTGCATCGTTAACCTTTAAAAAATTGCAATCTGGATATTGTGAAATATACTTTTCGTCAGTAATTACGAAATTACGGATCTCTTTAGCATAAGCATCTTTTATAAACTCATGGCCATCGCGATGCGCGGCGAGGGCAAAAAATATAGAATTTTCCGGAACGAGCACGGAGCGGCTATCGATTACCAAATACTGGATAAGCACCTCTTTGTCAATCAATTTGGCATCTGCATTTAAAATTTCGGCTATTCTGGCAATGGTGTATATCGGGTTTTGCATGCTATTTTTATTCAGAAAATAGGGTAATCGTTTATATTTTTACGAATTTCAGTAATTAATTATGAAAAGCGGTAAACAAGACACCATAATATTAGATAAAAAGCAGGCATTGGCCAAGGCCGAAAGTTTTTGCGCCTACCAGGAACGCTCACAAAAGGAAGTGCGTAGCAAATTGTTAGACCTGGGCATGCGGGGCGACGAGCTGGAAGAAATAATTACCGAGCTTATTTTAAATAATTTTTTAAATGAAGAAAGGTTTGCTCTCAATTATGCTTCGGGTAAATTTAACATTAAACATTGGGGCCGGGTAAAAATTAAACAGGGTTTAAAGCTGAAAGGCGTTCCGGATAAGATGCTGCAAAAAGCAATTTATAGTTTGGATGAAGACGATTACCTGCTTACTTTAGAAAAACTAGCGGTAAAAAAAGCAGAAAGTTTGAGCGAAAATGATCCCTTTAAAAGAAAAATGAAGCTGATGAGCTACCTTCAGGCAAAAGGATTTGAAACTGATTTAATTTTACTAGTACTGAAAGCCAGCAATTTAAACTAAATATTAAATTTTTAATAAAAAATCTCTTGACAGATATATAAATCTGCCTATATTTGCATCACCAAAACGAAACAACAACATCAGTTTTGTAAATGCGAAAGTAGCTCAGTTGGTAGAGCACGACCTTGCCAAGGTCGGGGTCGCGAGTTCGAATCTCGTCTTTCGCTCCAAAAAAAATGCCTTCCTACCAGAAGGCATTTAATTTTAAAGTTAACCAAGCCGATGGATATCGGCAGCGGCTAATGCTCGGGTGGTGGAACTGGTAGACACGCAGGACTTAAAATCCTGTGCTTTCAAAGGCGTGCGGGTTCGATTCCCGCCCCGAGTACAACAAAAGAATCGAACTAAAAGCCTTGATGAAAATCAAGGCTTTTGTGTTTTATAGCCATTTTCGATCTATTGGTCGGTGTCTCACCGACCGAAGTAGATAACCTGAAGCTGGCAGGTGTGGACACCAGCCAGTAGATGCATCGAACAGATTTTCGCCGGGCCTAAACAACATTCAAATATCCGTACCCTATCGGTTGGTGTCTCACCGACCGAAACAGGCAACCTAAAGCTGGCAGCTGCAGACACCAGCCAGTAGGTACATAGAACAAACTTTCTCCATGCCTGAACAACATTCAAATATCCGTGCCCTATCGGTTGGTGTCTCACCGACCAAAACAGACAACCTGAAGCTGGCAGGTGCAGACACCAGCCAGTAGGTAACAGCTTATTTATTACCCAGCTGTTCGGCCAGACCTATGAGTATTCCTTCAGTTCCCCGGATGTAGCAAAGGCGATAAGAATTTTCGTACTGCACGATCTCGCCAACCAGCTCAGCACCGTGCTTAATGAGTCTGGAAACTACCTCATCAATATCTTCAACAGTAAACATAACGCGTAAGTAACCGAGCGCATTTACAGGAGCAGTTCGGTGATCGGCAATAGTAGGCGGACTAAGAAACCGCGAAATTTCAAGCCTACTGTGACCATCAGGAGTAACCATCATTGCAATCTCAACACTTTGAGACCCCAGCCCGGTAACATTCCCTGCCCACTCTCCTTCTACCATACCCCGCCCTTCGAGCTTAAGGCCTAATTCAGAAAAAAATGAGATGGCATTATCCAGTGATTCTACAACAATGCCCACATTGTCCATTCGTAGTAATTTATTTTTTACCATAATCTTAGCTATTTATTAAACTCCATCCTCAGGTTTACTGCCTGGGCAGCAACAGATAAGCATGAATAAAAATACTAATTATATAAAGGGATATACTTTATTGTAGTCCATAAATATTCTACATGGTTAGAGAATCTTTCTGTTAATAAGGTATTTGGTGATAAAGGCAATCAAACCACCAAACAAAAGCCTTTATAGCGGTTTAGTCACCATTTCGATATGTGGTATCCCATCTTCCATAAACTCACTACCCGATGCTTCAAAACCCAGCGACGCATAAAATGCTTTGGCATAAGTTTGGGCACCAATACGGATCGGAACATTACCGAAAAGCTGCCTGCAGGTTTGAATTGCTACTTCCATTAATATTTTTCCTGCTCCGGTACCCCTCACCTGCGCACTGGTAATTACCCTTCCAATAGAGGCTTCTTCAAATGAAAGCCCTGCCGGAACAATCCTCGCATAGGCTACCAGTTCGTTATCTTTCAAAAGCATTAAGTGGTGGCAATGCTGGTCTTTGTTATCGGCATCCTGATAAAAGCACTGTTGTTCGATTACAAAAACCTCAATCCGAAGCCGCATAATCTGATAAAGTTCATCCGGGCTTAAATCGTAAAAGGCTTTAACAACGGTATGGTATTTCATGGCTGGTTAATTTATTTTAGTTTTTTTAACAGATATTGATCATTCAAAGGCACCAATATTACTCAAAAAACTACCAATTGTTGCAAATGCGCTAAACAGCGGAACAAATTTTCGGTTCTTTTTACCAGGCTAAAAAAATAATTTCATTTTTTTTTCAAGCTTGATAAGCCCATACATTTGCGTTCGTTAAGCCAGCTTTTAACTCGCTGATAATCTTTAAATTTTAGATCAAAAATTAGAGAAAAACATAAGGGCTCACCCTTGTTAATTTAGGGCAAAAAGCCCCTCAGTTTACCAATCAGCACAAAAAAAATAAAATTATTTTTGAAAGTGATATTTATATTTCTATATTTGCAACCCCAACGGAATACAACACATCAGTATTCAATTGCGAAAGTAGCTCAGTTGGTAGAGCACGACCTTGCCAAGGTCGGGGTCGCGAGTTCGAATCTCGTCTTTCGCTCCAAATGCCTTCCTAACCGAAGGCATTTATTTTAAAGTTAACCAAGCCGATGGAGATCGGTAGCGGCTAATGCTCGGGTGGTGGAACTGGTAGACACGCAGGACTTAAAATCCTGTGCTTTCAAAGGCGTGCGGGTTCGATTCCCGCCCCGAGTACAACAAAAATCGAACAAAAAGCCTTGATGAAAATCGAGGCTTTTCTGTTTTGCGGCTATTTCGTTAAACAGGCTTCAAATATCCGCAATCTACCGGTTGGTGTCTTACCGACCGAAACAGGTAACCTGAAGTTGGCAGGTGCGGACACCAGCCAGTAGAAAAAAGAATAATTTAACGTTTCTACCGCCTATTTCTGCTTAACTTTTCTTTTCAAAATATTCGCTAGGCATACAGCCATAATACTGCTTAAATGCAGTAGAGAAATAAGATGGCGAATTAAAACCGCACATATAGGTAATTTGTGCAATGGTGTATCGTTTGCTTTGCATCAGTTCGACTGCTTTATTAAACCTGATCCTTTTAATAAAATCGGTTGCCGACTCGCCTGTTATAGCCTTAAACTTCAAATAAAGGTTTGAACGGCTCATGCCTATCTCCCGGCTAAATTTATCTACAGAAAAGTCAGAATCGGCCAGGTATTTTTCTACGATCTCAATTGCTTCTTTTAAAAATTCTTCGTCGAGCGCGTTAAAGGCTAAATTTTGCGGCACAACCTCTCTGCTTCCGCTGTAATATTCTTTTAAACGTTTGCGCGATTTTAACAGACTGGCTATTTTAGCGCCCAGCATATCTATAGAAAAAGGCTTGGTAATGTAATCGTCGGCACCCATCTCCAGGCCTTTAATTTGCTGGCTAACTTCTGTTTTGGCGGTGAGCAGCACAACCGGAATATGCGAAGTATTAATATTCTGCTTCAATCTTTTACAAAAGTGCAATCCATCCAATTCAGGCATCATCACATCACTCACTACCAAATCGAATTGTTCTTTCTCTAAAATATCGAGCGCCATCTTACCATCAAAAGCAGTGGTAATTTCATAACTTTCTTTAAAATAATCCTGCAGGTAGTCTAAAATCTCCTTGTTATCATCAACTAAGAGCAACCTGCTTCTTTGCCCTTCGTTTTCTACTGGGCCGGTTGTTAGCGTTTGCTCGGCGTAAATCTTGTTATTTTCGGCAAGGGCTTCTTCATCTGTTACAATCGATAGTTCGTAACGGGTAGTTTCGGTCCTTACATCATCATTATAAACGGTATCATCCATTGGAATGGCAATGGTAAAGCAACTTCCATTACCAAGCTCACTTTCGGCTTTAATAGTCCCGTGGTGAAGCTCTACCAGGCGTTTGGTAAAAGCCAGGCCAACACCCGAGCCTAAATTCATCTCCTGATTGTTAACCTGATAAAAACGATCGAAAACCTTTGCAATCTCATTGGCGGCAATACCCACACCCGTATCGGTTACGGTAATAATGGCAAAGTTGTTTTGCGTAGCCAATTCGACATTGATTTTGTTATGCGCCCGCGTATATTTAAATGCGTTGGATAAGAGATTGAACAATATTTTCTCCATGGCATCATTATCGAAATAGAAAGATAATTTAGCCTCAGTTGAGTGGTAAGTATATTGTATCTGATTTTTTTCTGAGAGTGGCTTAAACGACTCGTAAATCTCATGTATAAAGCTCACAATATCGCTTTTGCCCACTTTGAGTTTCCGCGTACCTGTTTCTGTTTTTCTAAATTCGAATAACTGATCAACCAGGTTATACAAGCGTTTAGCATTGATCAGCATCATTTCATGCCGTTTTGTTACCAGCTTATCGTCAGAAGGTTTTTTAATCAGCTCCTCTAAAGGTGCCAGAATCAGGGTAAGCGGGGTTCTTAATTCGTGAGAAACATTGGTAAAGAAATCCATTTTCACCTGATTGATGTAACGAACCCGTTCTTTATCAACCCGCTCCAGTTTAAGCTGCTGTAAAGCCTTAATCCTTTCAGAAATAATGCGGTACGCAATATAACTACCCGTAGCTGCAATAGCTAACAAGAGCAAATAAAACCAGGTAGCATTGTACCATGGCGGAGAAATTATAATTTTTAACGATCGAACGGCACTGTTTTCGCCGTTAGGGCCTACTGCTTTAATTAAAAAATTATAGCTGCCTGCCCTCAGGTTGTTATAGGTTATTTTTAAGTCTTCGGTACTTTGCCAGTCTTTATCCAAACCATCTAATTTATACAGGTATCTGGTCCTGTTGGCCGAAATGTAATTGAAGGTATTGAAATGGATGGTAAATTGTTTATACTCGGCTGCAAATTTAAGTCTGGTACTCTGATCGATATGGTTTTCGAGTATTTTGGTATCATCGCCACTGGTTACGTTCTTATTAAAAACAGCTAAGCCCGTAAAAGTTAGTTTTAAGGGTAACTGCTGCTGCTTAATGCCCGATGGATAGAAATAAGAAAGCCCTTTAATGCCACCAAACAACAGCATACCATCGCTGGCTTTGCAAAAAGCATAATCGTTAAACTGATTGTTCTGTAAGCCGTCGCTTTCATCAAAAGCCTGTGCTGTTTTGGTATCTGGATTGTAGCGAATGAGCCCCCTATTGGTAGAAATCCACAAATTGCCTTCGTTATCGGGCTGCAAACCATAAATGGTGCCTTTTACAAAATCTTTGCGGTCTTTATAGGTTACAAATGTTTGCTGGGCCTCCTGGTACAAAATTAGTCCTTCGCGCGAGCCAATCCACACCCTACCCTGCTTATCTTCTGTAATGCAACTAATTACTTCTTCGTGCAACAGCCTGGCCAGCTCATTATCAAACAGCATGTTATCGGGATAGAAAAGTGTAATACCATTGGTAGTACCAATCCAGATCCGGTGTTTACTGTCTTCAAAAAGATAAGTAATATCATCAGATGCCGGCCGTTTGCCCGCCCTGTCTAAATGAATGTGCGTAAAAGTCTGACTTTGGGGATTAAACTGATCCAGGCCCGAGCGTGTTCCGATCCAGATTCGGCTTTTATAATCTTTCAAAATACCATATACCAGATCGCCGGCTATACTATTCGGATCGTGCTCGTTATGGCGATACCTTTTTACGTTACTCGTTGCAGGGTTTAAGATGTTAAAACCACCATTGTGCATGCCTATCAGCAGATTTTGGTTATCATCAAAAGCAATGGCTTTAATGTTGTTCGAACTTAAGCTATTGGCATTGTTTTCATTGCTGGTAAAATAGCTGATGGTATTGGCTGCCCTGTTCCAGTAATTTAGCCCCTTATCATTGGTTCCGATCCAAAAATTACCGCTCGCATCTTCCTTAATTACACTAATTACCTCATCATTTAAAGATAACCGACCTGTATTTTGACTTAACAGGTTAAATTTGATATCGTTTATATGATAATAGCTAACCCCACCATAAAAAGTACCTAACCAAATGCCATTTTGCCGGTCTTTAAAAAAACAACGCACCGAATTCTGACTGATGGTGTATGGCTGGGAAATTTGATGAAAATAATTTTCTAAAGTATTAGTATTGGGGTTCAGAATGGATAAGCCTTTAAAAGTACCCAGCCAGAAGTTACCTGCATCATCTTTCCCTACGCACCTTACGTTGTTATCGACAATGCTATTTTTGGCCGACTGGTGGTTAAAAAAGGTAAGCTTACCATTTGGGGTTTCGTATTTAATGAGTCCGTTCCCTTCTGTAGCTGCCCATAAATTACTGCCATCTATATTTACATCGTTTATAGCAGGCTTATCTATACCTAAATTTAGCTTTTTAAGGCGACGGCCTTGTCCGTTAAATTCAAAAAGGCCAACATCGGTACCTATTAACATATTTTTGTTCCAGGCACTGATGTAGGTGATTTTTTTTATGCCATGCTCTACGGCATCAAAATTAACCTGCTTAAACTGCGACGCACCGGTGCTAAGCCTAAACACACTGCCTGTTATGGTGGTTGCCCAGATACTGTGTGCGGCATCTTCTGTTATTGATGAGATATACCACTCGCCCAGGCTGCCCGGAAGTTTATAATTTACAAAATCATCGGAAGCATAGTTATAACGGCTAACACCCTGGTTGCCGCCAATCCACATTACCCCTTTATGATCGACAAACAGGCATCGGATATAGTGCGATTGCAGTCCGTTCTTATCCCCATCAACCGGGCGGTAAACTTTAAAACCTTTACTATCGTAGCGGTTTAAGCCATCTTGCGTGGCCATCCAGATAAAACCCAGGCTATCTTGTTTGATGGAAAAAACAGTACTTTGCGATAAACCTTTTTCTACAGAAATATTCCTAAAATATTTGTTACCCTCCTGCGCGTTTACCAGTTGAACCAGCAACAGTAAACTACAAAAAAGCGTAACCAAACGTTTATTTAATATTTTCATTTTTTTCTGGTTTATATCCCAACACCTGCTTCTCAAAACCGTTAAATGGTTGTTAAAGATTAAAATTACACATTTTAACCTTTCTATTTTTTATAATCAAATCGCGCCACATCGGGCAGGCTATCGGTTACTTCTGTTTTGTTCAGCTTTGTTCCGTTGTTTTCTAACAACATGGAGCTTTTTTTGCGATCGTGCTGATAGGTTTTACCCAAAAACTGCACAGGCAAATTGCCATAGCTAAACATAGATTTAGCCTGTTCGTTAACAATTTGCAAGGCCGCTTCTTTGCTGCCATCTAACTGGGCTTTAATATTCCAGCTTCCCACCTGCAAATCATACAATCCGTTGGTGGCAGATAGGTTCCTGATTACTTCAGTTTTACCATCCTTTATTTGAATAACGGTTAAATACCTGAACTTTTGAGCTGGGGCCGAGGTAATTGCTGCATGCCATTGGTTGGTGTATTCCCGCAATTTATCTCCATCGGTTAACTTCATCCAGTTTACAGCAGGTTCGGCAAACTGATCTGTAACGGTCATTTGTAAGGGAGCTGCAGCAAAAACAGCCGCAGTTACTTTCCCCAAATCCGTTTTTACTTCAAAATCCTGCCGGTTACTTTTATCGGTTTTATTACCTGCAATCCGGTAAAAAGGGGTATGAAACTGGGTAGTCCATTTTACCGGCTTTTTAGCTTCGAGTTCATCGTACAGCACAATATAACCGCCTTCTAATT
Organism: Pedobacter sp. KBW01; assembly: GCF_003852395.1. Taxonomy (NCBI): domain Bacteria; kingdom Pseudomonadati; phylum Bacteroidota; class Sphingobacteriia; order Sphingobacteriales; family Sphingobacteriaceae; genus Pedobacter; species Pedobacter sp. KBW01. The sequence continues at coordinate 151,532 of NZ_QAJQ01000009.1, read as the reverse complement.
GCAGCATGTGCCTGCGGTAAAGTGTAACGCCGGGATCGCCAAAGCCATTTGCCAAATCGGCCCTGGTTTTAATCTGATCGAAACGGTTTAGCCAGAAAGTACTTTCGATATTGCCATAAGCATTACTGGCATCGCCCAGGGCATATTGTATTTTTAAACCACTCATAGAGCGGGGTATCCAGCCATATCCTTCTTCGCCTATTTTCTGACTCAGGCTATCGGCCAGTATGGTGCAAAACGCACGGGTGTTGCGGTAATCCAATAAATTGTGCCTATCGCTAAAATTACTGTAATACCCACTGGCGCCAAAAAGGGTTTTACCTTTGTAATTAATGGTAAAGGCATTTTGCCCGGCGTGCCCATGGCCCGATGAGCCAAAAGGATTACTGATGAGATAACTGCAAATATTTTCGCCTGCTTTAGCCAGGTTGTCGGTCATGGCAGCCAATCCAATATCGGCAAAGGTTTTAGTGCGGGGCAGCTTTTCGGGCGATTCAGCTTTTAGATTACGTTTGGGATTATAATTAAGCAAGCGGAAAAACAGATAATCGTCGGTGCCTTTAAAAAAGTCGGGATGATCTGCCTTTATTTGTTGTACGTACCAGTTGAGATAAGGATTGTTTATTTTATAGGTTAGCGCATCGGCAAACAAGGCATAACCCGCATTTATTCCACCGCGTAAGTTTTCCCACTGATCGCCATAAGCGGTTGAGGTACCGGCAGGTGGGTAACTATACAACAAATACCAGGGCAGGTTCTGCATCCATGGCAGCTTAAAATAATCGACACCAGAAAAATCGCTAAACAACTGCGACAGGTAAATGGTAGAGCGGAAGTTTACTACAAAATAGCCGTTACCTTCGTGCCAGCCACCATCGGTAGTACCCAAAACAGGAAACCTTGCGCTCCAAACCTCGTATATGTAAGTAAGCCATTCTTTGGCTGCAGGTTCATCGCCCATTAAAGCTACAGTGGCTATGGCCAGCTGGCGTAGGGTAATTTGCCACACATGGTTATCGCTTACATGCAATTCGAAACGGTTTGGCAGGTGATCGTAAATTTTCCTTGCCCTTTGTGTCATCACCTTTCTAAAAAGTGCTTTTTCTTCTGCATTGATATCGTTGTAGCCTAAATCGTAAAACCAGCCCAATGCCTCAAGTACTGCGCCGTTATTAAAATCGCTGCTGGTGGCCAGGTTCTTTTCCGGATCCATTTTAACCAAATTAACAGCCCTTCGTTTTGCATCATCTATAAAACGCTTATCGTGGGTTAAATAGTAAGCTATACAAAGATTACGCACAGGGTTACCCACCATATCGCCAAAGCCATGGTACATCCTATCAATCAAGCCTTCCAGTTCTTTACCCTTTTTCCCGGTAGTATCTATATCGCGGATTGGTTTTTCTTCGGGTAGCGGCGCTTTCATGAGTTTTTCTGCGAACGAGATAAAACTCCTGGCTTCTGTATTATTCAGGTTGTTTTGGTAAAAGTCGTTTTTTATCTGATGTAGATTCCAGAGGTGTGGATGAGCACCTTCGTTGCGTTTCAGCACTTCACTTACCTGTGGCGAAACTTTATCGCCTGCATATTTGGCATCGACCACAAAATCGTATACAGGGCTCCAGCTCCATTGGCTGGTACCTTTTAATGCGTAACCATATTTCCAAAACCATTTGCCCGGCTGCAAAGCCTGATGGAGTGGATACACTGCCCAGGCTTGTACACCACTCTTTATGGTGTTTTTTGTAAATGCTTTATCCATGGCCAGCACTACCTGGTAGCGCACATTGCCAATATTCACATCTTCGGGTACCTCGCTGCCGCTTTCCATCGGCAAAACATTGGTTTTGCCATTGCTTGCAGGCCACATTAGTGCGGGCGCATTGGTGGGCACGGTAATGCCGTTTGCAGGATAAGGCCATTCGCGCACACGGGCATGGAGCCTATCGGCATTAAGGGTTATTACAGCAGGGTATTGTGCATACACACCTAAGGTGAGCACACAAAATGTTAACATCAAAAAATATTTCATGGTTGTGATTCTTGAAAAATAAAAATTATAGCGCTACCGTAAATTTATCTCCATTGTTTTTGCACCAGCGTTTCAGGTAGTTGCGCATGGCGATGAGCTGCTTTCTATAAGTTTTATCTACGGCCAGGTTTTTGATCTCGCCCGGATCATTGGTTAAATTAAATAACTGCTCCTTAATCTCTCCTTTATTGTAAACAATGTATTTGAAATCTTTAGTAATTACCGCCCGGCCATTAATGCCAAGTAGTTGCTCATTATCTGCAAAATCGGTTTCGATAACAAGTGTATCGCGCAGGTTTTGCCCCGGATTGGTTAACCGTTTGCTAATATCAACACCTTTTAAATAAGCTGGTTTTTGTACACCGGTTAAGCCGCAAATGGTAGGAATAATATCTGTTCCGTTGCAAACCAACATCTCATCGGTTCTCGGTTTCAACGAGCCATCCATTTTGGCGACAATGAAAGGCACCTTAGCCGCCTCTTCGTACAAAATCTGTTTTTGGTTCCAGCTGTGGCCCGCATAACCATCGCCATGGTCGGCAGTAAAAATAATGATGGTATTTTTTTCTACGCCATATTTTTCGAGCGAGTAAAGTACCTGTTCGATATACTGGTCTACTTTTTCTACCAAACGATTATAGGCCCAGCGGTATTGCCGCCATTTTTCGGGTGTATAATTTACCGATGGATAGGTACGTAAACCAACTGTTTTTTGCTGATCGCGTACAATTTGAGGCTCGCTGGCCGGAATTTGCCAGTTGGCCGGCAGTGCGGGGCATTGATCGGGCGGTGGTGCATTTTCCAGTACATCCATTTTCAAATCTTCATCGCGCGCCCACTCGCAAATATCGTGCGGGTTAAGGAACGAGGCCACCAGCAAGAATGGTTTTGCTTTGTTTTCTTTTATAAAACGTGCGCAAAATGAAGGTGTTGCACCATCATTATAGTCTAAAAAACTGGTGTTTTCGATATAGGTAAAGCCATGCTGACTTACTTTTTTTGTGGGTACCGGTAAATGCCATTTGCCTACGTAACCTGTTTGATAACCTCCTTGTTGAAATATTTTACCCATCATGAGCAAGCTATCAGACCATTGCCCGTCTTTTTCGGGTGCATTACCAACAAAGCCGGTTTCGAAAGGCATTTTACCACTAAAAATGGCCGTACGCGATGGTGTACATAAAGGCTGTGCACAATAAGCTTTGGTAAACCGCACACCATTTTTGGCCAGCTTATCCATAGCCGGGGTATTCAGGTCCTTGTTACCGGCAATACTCATGGCTTCGGCCGTTTGCTGGTCGGTCATGATAATGAGGATATTGGGCCGCGATTGCTGTTGCGCAGAAACCGTATGCAGGCAAATAAAAAAGCTTAGGTAAACGAGGATGAATTTCATAGTATGAATATACCTAACCTAATGAAGCGAACTATCTCATAACATCACGGGCGATATCAATCTTTCACTTTAGAGATAGCTGCTTCACTTTGATTAACTAAATTTTAATATTTAGGATTATTCCTGGTAATGCCACTGTTTACATCTCTTTCATTTTGTGGAATAGGATATAATTCGTGCTTGCCCGAAACAAAATTATTGGCTGCATTATATGGATAAGCTGTATTGATAATTTTTAACGCAGCCTGGGTTGCCTTAATCTTATCGCCTAACAAGTTCCATCTGATTAAATCGGCTTTCCTGGTGCCTTCAAAACACAACTCCCAGGCACGTTCATCTTGTATAGCCTGAAAGAAAGCAGTTTGACTTAAAGCAGGGGGCAAATCAACACCGGTAGCACCTGTCATTAAAGTAACAGTAGCTACTGCGCCACTACCTGTGCTGGTTCCGGTATTGGTAATGGTAATTGAGGGTGCAGTAGTATAAGCAAAACCATTATTCAGCATAGTAATGGCGGTTATTTTGCCAGCACTAATGGTAGCCACCGCAGATGCATCGGTACCGCCCCCGCCTGTAAATTTAATTACCGGAATAGTAGTATAACCGGTACCACCATTGGTAAGCGCAACGGTAACCCTGCTACCACCAAGCGCCTGTCCGTAAGCACGGCGGCGTACAGTGTTAATGGCATCGTAAGCCAAAGTATTAGGGCCTCCGTTTAATTCATTTTCAACCTCTGCCCGCATTAGCAGTACATCCGAATAACGCATTAATACAGTATTAATGTTCGTATTTACCCTTTCTAAATTAGAGTTGTTCTGGTATTCCCTGCTCCATTTGGCTGGTGCCCAAATCCGGTTGTTGGTAAGCAGGCTAAGCCGGTTACCGCTGGCATCAATACTGTATTTCGCAATCGAAAAATCCCTTCTTAAATCGCCATCTTTAAAAGTATCGTAAAAAGTTTTGGTTACAAAGCAACGGTTTTGCGTATTACCATAAGGAGAAGTGGCATTGCTGGCGGTTTGTGGTGCATTAAATGTTCCATAACTGGATTGATTGGTTGTGGCCAGTGTGGGGGTATAAACACCTGCTTCGAAAAGACTTTCTTTTGGCTCAAACTTTTGTATGCTTTGATTTTTAAAAACCATCGAATAATCGGGGTTAAGGGCGTACAAGCCCGAACCCACTACATCGTTAATTTGTGTTTGCGCCAGTTTGTAATAATCTTTATAGTCTGCAGGTCGTTGCATGGTTCCATCTGCCCTTAACGAAAAGCCTCCGGCAGCTAAGGCAACCCTGGCCAGCATGGCTTTGGCACCATATTTATTTATACGTTCATCGGTTGGCAGTGCAGCAGGCAGCAAATCGGCTCCTTCCTGCATGTCTTTAATAATCTGCGTATAAATTTGATAACGATCGGTTAATGGCAGTTTTAAATCATCGCCAGTTTCCGAATTTTTAAGTTTAAAAGGCACATCGCCCCATAACCTCACCAATTCAGCATAGTAGAAACCACGTAAAAATTTAGCTTCGCCCAGCATCCTGTTCAGCGCTGTTTTTTGTTCGCTGCTGCCATTATTGTACAAATTCATTTTCGGAATACGGTCTATTACCATGTTTGCCCTGTCTATACCATTGTAATAGGCACTCCAGGTTTCGTACAAGAACGGGGTTTCAGGAATTCCTAAATAGTGCGGAATAATTCTCCAGTCGGGCGTAACACCATCACTAATAAACTGGATGTCTGAATCATTATCATATATAAGCGGTACATACCAGGCATAAGTAGACGGGTATTTCATAATTTCGTAAACCCCGGTAGTAGCGAGTTGGGCCTCATCTACAGTACTAAAAAAATTGGCTGTAGTAAAATAAGAGTATGGAGTGGCCTCTGTAGCTTTTTTACACGAGGTAAACGACACGGCCAATAACGCTGTTGCTAAGGCACATGTTTTTATTTTTGATGTTAAAATTTTCATAACGGAATACAGTTTTGGTTATAGAGAGAGATTAATTCCCGCTACAAATGATCGCGGTCTTGGGTAGGCACTAAAATCTACACCCGGTGTAATCGCATTATCGATAACACTAACCTCCGGATCGTAGCCCGAGTAATTGGTAAATACGTGAAGGTTATAAGCGGTAACATATATCCTGGCGTTGGCTATTTTAACCTTTTCAAGCCATCTTTTCGGGAAAGTATAACCCAGATTTACATTGCTGATTCTCAAAAAAGAACCATCTTCAATTACATTGTCGTACATGCGGCCGCTGGTATTGCCCAATATAGATGCTACCGAGTTTCTACTCTGATTAAGTGCCGTTAGTTCGGCCGGATCGGTAACCACCTGCCCTGCTGCATTAATGGTTCTCCATCTATCAGCCTGGAAAGCCAGGTTATTACTAAAGTCGCTGGCAATGGCTAAGTTATTTTTAACATTGGCGTTAAAAATTTTATTGCCTTGTGTAAAGTTCAGGAATATGCTCAAATCAAAACCCTTGTAAGCAAAGGTATTGTTAATACCGCCCGAAAATTTAGGATTGGCACTACCAATAATGGTACGGTCGGCATCGGTAATTTTGCCGTCGCCGTTAAGGTCTTTAAATTTAATATAGCCCGGCTGTACGGCAATGGCATCTTGTACAACGCCTTGCTTTAAGCTATAGGTTTTGGCAGTGGCATCATAATTAAAATCGCTAACCTGGTAAAGCCCATCCTGCTGATAACCAAACATGGTACCTACCGGCTGGCCAACCTGTAAAATGTAATCCTGATAGCTATTGTTGTAACTGCTGGTCATTAATGAATTTTCGCCATCACTCAATTTCAATACTTTAGTTTTATTGAATGTAATATTGAAATTGGTACTCCAGTTAAAGTCACTTTTTTTAATGTTTACCGTATTTAAAGTAAACTCGATCCCCTTGCTTGATGTAGAGCCAATATTTTGAAACTGACGGGTAAAACCAGCACTTGCCGGAATCCGGGTGTTGTACAACAGGTCTTTAGAACGGTTATCAAACCAATCAACCGTTAAGGCAATGCGTTGTTTCAATAAACCGATATCCAAACCAATGTTGGTTGCTTTAACGGCTTCCCATTTAAGAAAAGGGTTAGCTAAACTATTTTGAAACACAGTTGGTAAAATACTGGTATTCGAAGCGTATTGGCCTGAAGTAAAAATACCCAATGCGGCATAATTGGCAATCCTGTTATTACCAGAGGTACCATAACTGGCCCTTAATTTCAAATCAGATAAAAAGTTTAACGATTTCATGAAGTTTTCTTCGGTTACTTTCCAGGCAAAAGACCCTGAAGGGAAATAACCCCATCTGTTTTCCTCTCCAAACTTAGAAGAACCATCAGCCCTTAATGTTCCGGCAAAAATATACCTGCCCTTGTAGCTGTAATTGGCGCGTGTAAAGAACGACAACAGCTTATCTTCTTCGGCAAAAGAAGAAGGGAAACCTGCAACGGTACCCAAACCCAGATTATTCCAGCCGCTATTTACATTCGGAAAATTAGTAGCATTTGCATTTACGCTTTCCGAATAGTTATAAATATACTCCTGACCTATAGTAATATCGAACTTATGGTCTTTACCATAAACATCGCTATAAGTAAGGGTATTATTATAGTTAAACCGGTTATTAAACGTAGTAATTATGCCTCCCGAAGCTCCTTTATTCCGGATTGCGGTAATCGATTCCGAATCGTTAAAAGTTTTATCAACCCTAGAGGTATTGGTAAAACCTACCAATCCGTTATAGGTAAATTTATTGCTAATGGCATACCTGGCTGTAGCGTTAGCATTTAACGAACGGATACGTTGATCTCGCAAACGGGTATTTATGGTTACAATAGGGCTTTGAAAAGCAGGGTTTCCTGCATCATCCAATGGATCTAAAACATCGTCAATCAGGCCTACATCCGAAACATTTGGTAAATTTACCGGACGGTATTGCAGTAAAGTTTGTAACATGCTCAGGCGTGCATTGCCACCTTCCTGTGTACCACCTGAACCATATATTTTCTGATTAGAATAATTAACAATCCCGTTCAGCTTTATTTTTTTACTCGGATTATTGGTTACCGCTAGCTTAGCGATATCGCGGTTGGCACCACTTTTAAGCATCAAACCATCGTTAATATTCCGCGAATAAAATAAATTATACTTGGTATCGCCACTCCCGCCGTTTATACCAATTTTATGATACTGGCTTGAGGCTGTTCCACCAAATATTTCATCCTGCCAGTTAATCCCTTCTCTATTGCCATAAGTGGTGGCGAGCGATTCGAAAGTACCAAAACTGGTTAAAAACTTTTGTGCCCTGGTTGCATCTCGTGTAGAGTTTTCGTAGGTATACAGCATATATTCATACGGACTCAATACAGGTAAAAACTTAGGCGCTTTTTGCACTCCTACATAACCATCGTAACTGATGGTGGTTTTTCCTCCTTTCGATTGTTTTGTGGTAATTAGAATTACACCATTAGCTCCCCTGGCGCCGTAAACAGCTGTTGATGCAGCATCTTTCATCACATCAACCGACTCAATATCGGTTGGATCTAAAAACGCCAAACCATCGGTTTGAGGCACACCATCTACCACATACAGCGGTTCGTTGCTCTGTGTAATTGACGAACCTCCACGTATTTTAATCTGCGGTGTTGAACCCGGATCGCCACTTGGCATGGTTACCTGTACGCCTGCCATACGGCCTTGTAAGGCCTGGGCAACATTAGCTACCGGTGTCTTTGCAATTTCGCTCCCTTTTAAAGATGCAATGGCTCCTGTTAAATCTTTACGTTGTACGGTTTGCCCATAACCAATTACCACTACATCATTCAGGTTGTTGGCATCGTCCTGTAATTTTACATCAATTGTAGTACGGCCGTTTATTTTCTGTTCTACTGTTTTCGTACCTAAATAACTAAAAACCAATACAGCATCGGTTTTCACATTAATTTGATAAGTTCCGAAATTAGAAGAAACCGTAATGTTTTTAGTCCCTTTTTCGGTTATGGTAGCCCCGGGAATTGGCTGGTTGGATCCATCTCTTACCACTCCTTTTACGGTAATTACATTTTGTGCATGTAATCCCTTAAAAAAGCAGAGTAAGCCTATTAATATTATAATCCTTTTCATTTTTGGTTTTGGTTAGTTGGAAATAAAGTGCAAGCGTAAGTTAGTTTAGATTATAGTTTTGGTAATTCCTTTGTATTTAAAAAATTGCCATCGCCGCATCTTATCTGCTAAGAAAATTAAGGCGATATTTTCAGTTTTTTCATGATCTCCTGCCATTGTTTGGTTAGTTATTTTAATTTGTTGGTTATCGCTTAAACCTTTGTTAAACACTTACAATTGTGTTTACTCATTTTTTCCTTTCAGGTAGTTATTAGAAACCTGCCTGGTTTAAGTTTTTACCTATCTGGTTAAATCGACGGAAACGAATTTAGCAATCGATATAAAAACCGGGTTTCGAATTTGTTTAAAATACTATCAAATTTGACTAATACCCGCAAAAATGCACATATTAAGCCCTTTTTATATTAAAAACAGAAAATAGCGAAGCACTTTTTATTAAAATAAGTGGACGTATAAATACTACAAAATAATAAATATTGGAATTTTTGACCGGGATATTGAACCGCCTTTAATGTGCATTACAAACTCAGGGTTCAATAATCCTCGTTACAAACGAGAACTATCCAGATATTTTCGTTGCTCATGATCAACTTATCTAAGTTCAGTGACAAAATTTTCAGGTTTAAGAAATTTCTATTTGATCAGATAATTAAAGTATGTCTATTTGAACAATATTTAAACATCAAAATCTCATGGACAATAACCCGTTTCTAAGAACATTAAGTAATCTATTTAGTGAAAGTACCCTCCGTTGCGGGCTATACACACTGGCCTTTCTATTCTGCTTTTATTTTCTTAGAAAGTATATGTTACGGGTAAATATGAATAGGTGGCTTAATTCTGTTCTAACTGCTTGGCTTGCTGTGTTGGTCATAATCATTACAGTGCAATCTGCACAGAATCTCGCAAGTTTTATCAGGCGTATAAGATTTGATGATTCAGCAAATTTTCACATTAAAATTGGTGATATAAGGTTTATAATATTAGCTCCAATAGTACTTGCATTACTATTCGTTCTTTATCTCTGGGCAAGTAGCTATTGGAAACGATCAGTGAAGGATATTGTAAAAATTATGATTATTGAAGGCGCTTTTGCCTTTATCCTCAGTATGGGAACTATGGTAATCACTCAAGTATTTATTTTGGGCTTCAATAATATACTTGTATCGCTATCCATCTGGATTCCCGGACCAACTGGTTGTGCGCTGGCTTTCGCTTTTTATAATTATTACATTTATAACAACAGGCTTAAATTCCGTGAAAAGGAATTACAGATTGTCCGCTTGCAACAGCAGCTTTCGCAATCGCAGTTAGATGCTCTATCATCAAAAATAAACCCTCATTTTTTGTACAACGCTTTAAATTCTATTGCCGGCTTAGCCACATCCGACGGTTTAAAGACGAGAAGCATGGCTATTGCACTTTCCAAATTTTTTAGGTATAATGTTAACAAAGAAGAGAGTAACTATGTAAGTGTAAGCGAAGAAATGGAAATGGTATTAACTTACTTAGAGATTGAAAAAATAAGGTTTGATGAGCGTTTGAATTACAGTTATAATATACCCAATGAACTGGAAGACGAGCTGATTCCCCGACATATTTTGCAGCCATTGGTCGAAAATGCGGTAAAACATGGTGGCCAGACAGATAATTTAGAAATAAATATCGTAATGAAAAAGGATGAAAAAAATATCGTACTACAGGTTGCCGATAACGGTAAACCATTCGATCAGGATTTTAGCCCGGGCTATGGCATAAAATCATTGTACGATAAACTCGATCTTTTAACTTCAGGGCAATATGAGATTGCTTTTGAAAATCATCCCAAACAGGTAAATATTACTATCGGTGAACACAAAAAAATATAATGAGTAAAAGATTCAAAACCATCATTGTAGATGATGAATACCCGGCCAGGCTAATGATGAAAGAATTGATTAGTAAGCATTTGGATCTGATTGAGGTTATTGGCGAAGCAGAAAATGGTAAATCGGCAATTAAACTGATCAATAGTTTAAAACCTGACCTCATATTCTTAGATATTCAGATGCCTGACATGGAGGCATTTACTATGCTCCTTAAGCTTAATCATAAACCTATGGTAGTTTTTACAACCGCTTATGAGCAATATGCTATAAAAGCCTTTGAGGAGCATGCCGTTGATTATCTTTTAAAACCCATTGAAGATGCCAGATTTGACAAATGTATTGTAAAGCTCAGGCACTTTGTAAATGCTACACCGCAGGTTATTGATTTTAATAGTTTGAAGCAGTTTTTTGATCATTTGCAACCTAAAAAAATGATTACAGCAATACCGATTAAAATAAAAGATAAAATTATTCTGGTACGCTTAAGTAAAATATCATACTTACTGGCCGAACAGGGCTATGTTATGATTTATACAGATAATGGAGAGAAATTTTTAACAGAACTTACACTATCTGAACTAGAAGATAAACTTCCCTCCAACTTTTTAAGGGTACAACGTTCTTATATTATCAATACAGAAAAAATACTCGAAATTAACCGGTATTTCAATAACCGGCTAATTATTTTAATGAATGATAGCAACGATACAAAAATCATTTCCGGCACTACTTACATTAACCAAATTAGACTGGCACTTGATTTATAATCCAGAGCGGATTATCATTTTAAGCAGTGGAAATAAAACCGGTGTGTATAGTGTTTTTGACTGGGATATTGAATCGCATTTATTGTGCATTACAAATGTACGATGCGATAGTCCTCGTTAAAAACGAGGACTATTGGGAGTTAAACTTTAACCACATCGTCTATAAAATCTTCGAAAGTAATGTTGTAGTGCAGTATCAATGCAGGAAACTTGGTGTACCTATATCGTTTTCCCATTTAATATAGGCTGGCCTGCTAACGAATAATATTTCTGCAATCTCTTGTTGTGTAAGTCCAGATTTCTGTCTGAATTGTTTTAAAGTTTTCCCTAACCTTTTATTCATACTAATACATGATTATAAATATAATTTCGGGATGGGTCTAATATATAATAAATAGGTCTTACCATTGAAAATTTTAATTTAGCGCTGGCCATTAATCCTCGTGATTCATCCTCGAAAAGGAATATCATTACCTGCTACTTGTATCAAAAAAAGTATGATATAGCAATAATGAAGGGAAAACAATATTTAAAAGAATACCCCTAATGATCCTGAAAGTTACTATAATTTAATGACGAACTACTATTATGCTAAGGACCAGAAAAATGCCATAAGGTTTGGCAAAAAATCCATCCCACTTTATCTTGCTCAAAAAAGCAGATCAGTTTATGATGCATCCTATTTATTGGGTGTGATCTACTACAATCAAGGCGATTACCTTAATTCAGACAAGATGTTTAAGTTGGTAACTGACCGTGGAATAAAAGTAGAAGAAAAGTATAGATCACATTAACTAAACTAATCTGTTTTAATTGTGGCACTTTTTAATCTCTATTAAAATTTGCACACAAATTTGTGACAACTTTTGTTGTGACAGTTTTTTTGTCACAGTAAAAGTTGTCACAGTATAAACCAGGGCTTAAAAAACAATTTTTATATTTTTTCTAAATGCCAGCCCCGGCACTATTATTTCGTGGCGTAATCAAATACTTTAAATTTTTGAAAAACGTTAGCGGCACAGCCCAGCAAACCGGCTTTGTTACCCAGTTTAGCCGGCACAACCAATGCATTAACTGATGCAACCGGAACGGCTAATGTTTTAATTCTCCGTTCTATCTCTCTGGTATAAAAAGCGCCGGCTTCACTTATGCCTCCACCTATTACAATTTTTTCGGGACTAAAGATGTTGATAAAGCTGGTAATACCTGTAGCCAGGTAATCGAAATGCAGTTCCATTGCTTTAACCGCATATTCTTCTCCCTCCAAGTACTTTTCTATAATGTACCTGCCATCAACTTCGTCTGTTTCGGGTATCCCCGGATGAATAAACTGGTAGTGTTTTAATAAAGCTGTTACCGAAGCATAGGCTTCTAAACATCCTTTAGCGCCACATGCACAGGCTAAACCGTTGTGTTGCACAATAATATGCCCCAATTCTGTTCCTCTGTTTCTAAACCCACCGTACAACTTATTATCGATCATAACAGCCCCTCCTACTCCCGTGCCTACGGTAAGAAAAACAACATCACTGCAATCTTTCGCTGCACCATAAGTCATTTCGCCAAGCCCCATCAAATTGGCATCATTATCCATTATAATATTGTAACGGGTTACATCCTGCAAAATTTCGCCCAGGGCCAGTTGCTTAAAGCCGGGTAAATTGTCGGCACCGGCAATAATTTTATTGTTGTATATCGTTCCCGGAAATCCTATTCCAACGCCCAGAATAGGGTGCTTAACTTTTGACGCGCAGGTTTGGATCGCCTCCACAATAAGTGCAATAATTGCACCCTGTGTTTTTGCCTTTTTTAACGAAATTAATGTGGAATATAAAATTTCTCCCTGCTGGTTCACTACCCCGCATTTTAGCGACGAGCCGCCAACATCAATTCCAATGGCATAAGATTGATCCATGTTGGTATTGTTTAAAGTTATCATTTGTTTGTGGTTTTAGTCTTTCTGTTTTTGTTTTAGGGTAATTTTGTCAATTCCAAACCCTGCTCTGGCTGGCAGTTTTGCCTAAGCATTATTCCTGCTCAGCAATTTTGCTTCCTGCCATTGAATCGACACCATATTTATCCTTTTTAATCAGGGCTAAAAATAAAACGCAGTGTGCTTTAAGGGCTTAGGTTTTGGCTCAAAATATTTTAACATTGGTTAACGACTACTATCCTACCCTTCAAAAAAAACATGATTTCATTTCGAATGTATTAATCAGCCCATAAAAATGAGGTTTTAATCAAATTCAAAATATTTATGGTAATAATCAAAAGTGTTTATGTACCGATGCCCCTAATTTCACAATTATAAAACAATTATCAACAAATATCAAAGATTCAAACCTTAACACAATGAAAAAAGCTTTTTGCTTAATAGTGCTGGCTACTACACTCTTATTAAATGGTTACGCTGCGCCCGTACAAAACGACCCGCCGGCAAGCTGGCTAAAAAAAACCACTGATATCATTGCATTTCAGTTGAACAAGGCTAGCCAAACCTATAAACCGGGCCAAAATCCGCGTTCTGTAAATCCAAATGGAACCGTTAGGATTGCTGGCTTAACCGATTGGACCACCGGTTTTTTTCCGGGCAGTTTATGGTATGGATACGAGCTTACCGGCGATCAGAACCTGGCAGATGAAGCTAAAAAATTTACGCTGGCGCTAGATTCGATCCGCAACATTACCAATACGCACGATTTGGGTTTTATGCTCTACTGCTCGTACGGCAATGCTTTTAGGCTAACCGGCGATAAAGCCTATTTACCGGTATTAGCCGATGGAGCAAAGCACCTTGCAGCGAGGTTTAACCCTAAAGTTGGGGTAATCCGTTCGTGGGATTTCGCCTGGTGGCATTACCCTGTAATTATCGATAACATGATGAACCTCGAATATTTATATTGGGGCGCCAAAACATTTAACAGCCCTAACTATGCTGCTATAGCCAATGCACATGCTACCACCACCATGAAAAACCATTACCGCAAAGATTTTAGCTCTTACCATGTGGTAGATTACGATGCAGCAACAGGAAAAGTATTGAAAAAAGCCACCCACCAGGGTTTAACAGACGAATCGGCCTGGGCCCGCGGACAAGCCTGGGGTTTATACGGCTATACCATGTGTTATAAAAACAGTAAAAACCCGGCCTTTTTAACACAGGCCGAAAACATTGCCAAATTTATTATGAACCATCCCAGCTTACAGAAAGATAAGATTCCGGCATGGGATTTAGATGTACACAACGCCGATGATTTGGATACCGATGGTGCAGCTCCACGCGATGCCTCGGCTGCCGCAGTAATTGCCTCGGCCCTGCTCGATTTAAGCACCCAGGTAAAAGATGGTCAAAAATATTTTAACTACGCCGAAGATATTTTGAAAACGCTATCATCCGACGCTTATTTGGCTAAACCAGGAGAAAACCAATATTTTATCCTGAAACACAGTGTAGGTGCTTTTTTATACAATTCGGAAATAGATACCCCTCTTGATTATGCCGACTATTATTACCTGGAGGCCTTAAATCGTTATAAAAAAATTAAAGGTTAACAAAGCCCATAAAAATGATGTTAAAGAAATTATTGTTAACGGCTTGCCTTTTTTGCCTTTCGGGCGTTGCTTTATATGCCCAGGAGCAACCTTTAGGCAGCAATAGCTTCGGCAGTATAAATCTGTCGCACCCCGGCCTCGAAAATGTGGCCAAAGCTATGGCTAAAAACGACTACGAAAAAGCCGCCACACAGTTGCTGGCTTATTTCCGCAAAAGCAAAGCCGCGTTAAGCCCTGGCCAAACTACCCAAAAGGTAAACCCCAATACGCAACAACTTGCCGATGATATTTTGCTGCACAAATTTAAACCGCACAAAGGTTACGGCACATTTGATTACGGGAAAGACATTAACTGGCAGTTTCGGCCGGTTAAAGACCAGTTGCTGAACACTTTTTTGCACCGCACAACTTTCTGGGAATCGCTGGGTACCGTTTATTTAGCCACAGGCGATGAACGTTACGCTAAAGAATGGGTTTTTGAGGTGCAAGACTGGATTAATAAGAACAAACAAGGCGCTTACGCCGATGATAAAGACTACGCCTGGAAAGCTTTTGTAGTTTCGTTTAGGTTAAACAATTGGGCTACTTTCTTTAACCAGTTTATTAATTCGCCAAATTTTACGCCAAAATTTTTATTGGCTTTTCTAAATGCTTATAACGAACAAGCCAATTATGTAATGGCCAACTATACCGATATGGGCAATCACAGGTTGTACGAAGCAGAACATTTGCTTTTGGCAGGTACCAGTTTTCCTGAATTTAACCAGGCCAATACCTGGCGCAAAAGTGGTATAACGGTACTAAATGCCGAAATTACGAAACAGGTTTACCCCGATGGTGTACAGTTCGAGTTGTCGCCGTCTTATCATATTGGTACCATTAGCACATTTTTGCGTGCTTTAAAAATGGCCAAAGATGCCGGAACTGCAAGCGATTTCCCTCAGAGTTACCGCAACCTGGTAGAGAAAATGTGTACGGCAGTGCCTAAATTTTCGTTTCCGGATTATACTTTCCCCCTGTATGGCAATTCGTTTATCACCAACAAAACACAGATGATGAAGAACTACCAGGCCTGGGCTGAAGTGTTTCCTGGGAATAGCGAAATAGCCTATTTTGCTACCGGCGGCAAATCGGGCGCTCAACCTGCATATTTATCCAGTGCGCTAAACAATGCAGGTTTCTACGCTTTTAGAAATGGCTGGGACCAAAAAGCTACCGTAATGCAAATCAAGGCAGGGCCACCGGCCGAATTTCACTCACACCCTGATAATGGCAACTTTGTACTTTGGGTTAAGGGACGCAATTTTACGCCCGATGCCGGCAGCTTTATTTATGCTAATGTAGGCAATCAGGAAAACAGTAAAAGAGACTGGTACCGCAGTACCAAAGCACATCAAACCCTCATGCTTGATGATAAAACCATTGAAAATAACGCCAAATTAATAAAGTGGCAACCCGTTGGTGATGTACAGGAACTGAGCTACAGCAATCCGGGCTATAAAGGTTTAGATCATCAGCGTACCTTCCTTTTTATCGATCAGTCGTACTTTATCATTATCGACAAGGCCAATGGTGCATTAACCGGTAAATTGGGCATCCATTATGTGCTTGGCGAGGATGCCAAAGCTGTTGTAGATAAAAACAACCTTCAGTTTAATACCGCTTATGCTGATGGCAACAACCTGAGCATACAGGTATTAAACAAAACGGGTATTAACCTTAAGGAGGAAGAAAGCTTTGTTTCTTACGAATACCAGAAAGAGGCTGCACGCCTTGCATTTGTTTTTGAGCAAGAGAAGCTTACAGGTAAGCTGGGTACTTTTGTAAGCCTGGTAATGCCCTATACCGGCACCAACGCCCCTAAAGCATGGTTAAAAGAAAATGCAGGCAATAATTTCGAAACCGGAAAAATAGACCTGACCTTAACCATAAACGGCAAGGAAAAAACCATTAAACAACAACTCTAATTACACCTTAGCAACATAAACATGATACGTTTTAAAGCAAAAATTTTCTTTTGTGCCTTTCTCCTCTCCGGTACGCTTGCAAAGGCCCAAAGTAACATTAGCAAAGAAAGCTTTGACCTGATTAACCTGGGGTATCCGGGCCTGGAGCAGGTAAAGAAAGCGGTAGAAGCCGGCCAATACGAGGAAGCAGGCAAAGTACTTTTGCGTTACTACAGAAATAAACTGGGTGCTAAACCCGATTTAAGTAATCTGGAAACACCAATTGATACGGATAAGTTAGCCCCTAAAACTAAGGAAACTGCCGATAATGCCCTGAAACATCTTTTTAAAACGCAGGAAAGTTATGGCTATTTTGATTTTGGGCAGGATATTAACTGGCAGCTTTGGCCGGTAAAAGATAACGAAGTGCGCTGGCAGCTACACCGTGTTAAATGGTGGATGCCCATGGCAATAACTTATCGTTATACCCACAATGAGCAATATGCCAAAGAATGGATGCTCCAGTTTGAAGACTGGATGAAAAAAAATCCCCAGGGCTTATCGGCAGATAATGATAAGTACGCCTGGCGTCCGCTTGAAGTATCAGACCGCATTCAAAGTTTAATACCTACACTGAGTTTTTTCATCAACTCGCCCAATTTTACTCCGGCATTTTTATTAACCTTTTTAAAAAGCTACGGTCAGCAGGCCGATTACCTGCCTAAAAATTATGCTGCAGAGGGTAATCACCGCTTATTTGAAGCTCAACGTACCTTATTTGCTGGTGCATCGTTACCCGAATTTAAAAATGCGCCGGCCTGGCGTAAAAGCGGCATCGATGTGTTAAATGCAGAGATTAAAAAGCAGGTACTGGCCGATGGTGTACAGTATGAACTATCGCCGGTTTACCATGCCGCAGCGATTGATATTTTTATTAAAGCTTATCAGGGTGCGCAAAAAGCAGGCGTAGCGGGCGAGTTTCCGGCCAGCTACAAACAAACCATCGAAAAAATGGCCATGGCTTTTATCAACATCACCTTCCCTAACTATAACCAGCCCATGTTTGGCGACTCGTGGATCAGGGAGAAAAAGCTTCGTTTAAAGCAGTTTCAATCGTGGGCAGCTATGATTCCCGAAAATCCTTTTATTCAATATTTTGCCAGCGATGGCCAGGCAGGTAAAAAACCAAACTGGTTATCGAACGCATTAAGCAACGCTGGTTTTTATACATTCCGGAACGGTTGGGATAGTACCTCTACTATTTTAATGCTTAAAGCAAGCCCTCCGGCCGAGTTCCACGCGCAGCCAGATAACGGCACTTTTGAGCTTTGGGTAAATGGCCGCAATTTTACACCGGATGCGGGCTGCTTTGTTTACAGTGGCGATGCCGAAATTATGAAACAACGCAACTGGTACCGCCAAACCCGGGTACACAGCACGCTAACTTTGGATAACCAAAATATGCTGATTACGAATGCCCTACAAAACAAATGGCAAAGCAGTAAAAACCTGGATATTTTAACCTTTACCAATCCGAGCTACAAAAATTTAGACCACCGCAGAACGGTAATGTTCATCGATCAAAAATATTTTTTGGTGTTTGATGAGGCCCTGGGCACCGCTACCGGTAACCTGGGTGTACATTTCCAACTCAAAGAAGATAGCAAACCGGTATTTGATGAAGCGAACAACAAGGTTTTTACTACTTATACCGACGGCAATAACCTGTTAATCCAATCGCTTAATACAGATAAAATTACTTTACATGAGGAGGATGGAAAAGTTTCATACGAGTATGGTAAAGAAATGAAACGTCCGGCATTTGTATTCGAAAAGCCAAAAAGCGACGATAAAACACAGCAATTTATAAGCATAGTTTATCCATACAACGGCAGCAAAGCACCAGAAATAAAGATTAAAGAAAATGCCGGTAACGATTATATAAATGGCAACATCAATATCTCAGTTAGCATTAATGGCAAAACAAGTGTACTAAAAGCAAAACTGAACGGTGGCAACACCACTCCATAGTGATTAAAGTTAAGAGGTAATGGTTATACGTTACCTCTTTTTATTTACAGATAAAAAAGAATAAGATGATCTAAAAAATTACAACCAAGCCTTACTAACCAAAAAACATATGAGAAAAAAAACAGTCTATTTTAAAAAGTATATGGCTATTGCCGTATTATTTTTAGCGGGTGCGTGCAGTAAAATCCAAAGCGAAAAAAGCACAACAACGTTTAAACCAATTTCCAGAATGAGTGGAAGCGCTCCTGCAAGCTATGGCTACGGCGATACCATTTTAAACATCAATTACGAAAGCGGCACACTTAACTCGGGCATTAACGGCCTAACACCTACCAATGCCACAGCGGCCGATGCGGCATACATTGTATCATCAGGCGCTACCGGAAATTATGCCATTGCACACAAAGTAACCTATGGCGATTCTACCTACTACTCTGATGGCAACTGGCGCAGCGAAGCAGCAAGCAACGGCGTACCTGTAAGCTGCTATTTACCTGGCGAGGAACGCCGGTATGAGTTTAGTGTATTGTTAAAAGACTGGACAGCCTGGAATACCGGCGACCCGATTAATGAAACCAATATTTTTCAGCTAAAAATGTCGGGAGGCGAAGCCGTTCCACTCCAAATCCGCACGCAGCGCAATGCAATGCGCGTGGTTTATGGCAATATGGATAATACCAAAACGGTAGTAGACATCCTTAGCGATATACGCCCATCGGTAAACCAGTGGATACAGTTCAGGGTAGATGTAAAATGGGCCACTACCGCAACCGGATCTATGAAAATTTACATGAAATTGCCCGGGCAAACAGATTTTACTTTAGCCAACGAAAGGAATAATGCCGTTACTTTTACCGGCGATGTAGGCAGTGGAAACGTTGGTTATGTTAAATGGGGTGTTTACGTAGTGCCACCCAACCTTACACGTATTGTATACCACGATGATTTACGGATTATTAACCTGAACTACCCACCTACCAGCAATGGCCTGATTTGGGGAAACAGTGTTCCGGATGCTAACCCGGCTTATTTGGATGGGCCCTATACCAAAGCGGGTACCGTAAGCCTGCCTGCCAGTTATAACAACACCAGCAACATTTACCAGCATCCTTATATTAAGTATCAGGATCCGCAAAACATTGTATATGTTAACAGCACAAGTCCGGCGCCAAACCCTGCCGATAATGTGGTGGGTACGCCCTGGTCTGATTTTTCGCGGTCTACACTCGCTGCATCGGGCATGTCGGGCAGTACCCCGGGGCCAAGCGGGCGTTATTTGTTGGGTGGTTGGGCAAATGCATCATCGGCCAGTACACCAACCGCGATTGATCTTACTGAATATTACGAATTCCGTTTAGAGCCAAAAAGTGGTTATTATTTTAATTTTAGCGATATTAAGTTTACAGTGCTTAGGGGCAGCACTACGCATCCCAATCAGTTTGTGTTGCGCTCCAGTGTAGATAATTATGCCAGCAACATTTCTGCACCGGTTAGCATTAGCGGTACCACCACGCCTACGCTCATATCGTTCAATGCAGCAGCTCTTACCAATATCAATACAGCCGTAACTTTCAGGTTATATGCCTATGGTGCCACGGCAACCAGTGGTAATTTACTGGTGGGGCTTAACGATTTTCAGGTAAACGGCCAGGTACTTCAATTGCCTTAGCTTACCTTATATTTAAAAACAAAAAAGGCTTTCCTTACCATTAAAGAAAGCCTTTTACAACAAATTAAGCTGCTTAGCTTAAAATGATCTGGTAATTTACATTTACTCTTTTCGGATAATTGCTTTGCTCGTTGTTTAACGAAACAAAAGCTGCACCGTTGTGAACTTCGTTTTTTAATGCGTGCTCATAGTGTGTTTGAATAGCTTCCTGATAATCGCCCTGAAGGTGTTTGGCTGTTTCGGCTAAAAGATTTCGGTCATTTAAGTTTTCCGGCAATAAAGTGATATCGCAGTTTCCCTCACTTATTTCTTTGACTAAGTATTTCATTTTTGTTTTAAATCTTTGTTTCCCGCTTTATAAATAAGATTACGCGAACAGTCAAAAATATGGTAAGTCTGTATTTTTCATGTAATCTAAAAGTTAATTTTTTGGGTAAATCATGTATCAATTTCAATTCGAAACGTATGATTTCGACCACACAACAATACTTTCAGCAGCAATACAACTTATAAAACACTGTTTATCAACAACAAAACGGATTAATTATTCGAACCGGCAGCCCGCAACCGGTTTAAGGTTTCTGGTTAAAATAATTACTTAAAAAAACACTTTGAAATTTAATTGCATTTGCCCAGTAATCCCAATTGTGTACGCCGGGCCTGGTGGTAAAATCGTGTGGAATGTTGTTGTACAGCAATTCATCGTGCAGGCGTATATTGGCTTTATAGAAAAAATCGTCTACACCACATTCAAACGCTATAGCAAGCGCTCCGGGCTTAATCAGATAAATCATATCAATTACACTATTCTGTTTCCAGCGCTCCGGAAACTCATCCTGTTTACCCAATCTTTTCGAAATATTCCATCCGTTAGGAAAAGGTTTAATATCTACCCCACCGCTCATGCTCCCCACAGCCCCATATACATCCTGATGCTTAATGGCCAGGTAAAATGCACCATGCCCGCCCATACTTAAGCCGGTTATGGCCCTGCCCTTCTTTTCGGCAATGGTTTTATAGTGTTCATCAATGTAGCTCACCAACTCAGTAGCCACATAGGTTTCGTATTTCCATTCGGGGTCTACCGGGCTATCGAAATACCAGCTGGTTACATTACCATCAGGGCATACAATGATAAACTGATACTGATCGGCCAGGTTTTTAATTCCCGGCACTTTTTTAACCCATTCGGCATAACTGCCTCCGGCACCATGTAGCAGGTAAACCACAGGGTACGATTTTCCGCTTTTATAGCTATCGGGTTTAATCACTACTGCATTGATATTTTTTTTCATCGATTTGCTATACGTTACAGCAGTATCTACTTCGGCGGCGTTAGCAACACAGGTAAACAGGAATAAACAAATGGCTACTAAAAAGCTATTTTTCATGCGTTATTTTTAATGAGGTTATAATATGATGCTAAATTTATAAAATTAAGCTACATTCTTTGCCAGGTGTTAATTTTATTACTTTTGGTTTATTTCTAATCAAAAATGAAACTGACCTCTTTTCTTTGTGTTACCCTGCTGGTAACCACAATTATGACTAAAAGCATTGCACAAAATAAGCTGCAAGCTGCCAACTTCATTACTTTTAACGGCTACAGCAACAACTTCGCCGAAAAACTTCAAAAAAGCGAACCTGTAACTGTTGCTTTTTTAGGCGGATCGATTACCAATATGGAAGGCTGGCGCGCAATGGTTTGCAATTACCTGTCTAAAACCTACCCGCAAAGCAAATTTAAATTTATCAATGCTGGTATCCCATCGTTGGGTAGTTTGCCGCATAGTTTCCGCCTTCAGCGCGATGTACTGGACAGTGGAAAAATAGACCTCCTGTTTATCGAGTCGGCGGTTAACGACCATGTAAACCAAACTGCAGAAAAGACACAGCGCCGTGCATTAGAAGGCATTATCAGACATACATTGAGTAAAAACTCAAAAACCAATATCGTATTGATGGCTTTTGCCGACGAAGATAAAAATGATGATTTCGATAAAGGCCAGGTACCAACAGAAGTAAAAGTACACAGTGATTTAGCCGAATATTACCACCTGCCTTTTATTAACCTCGCACTGGAAGTAGATAAACGCATTGCCAGCAAAGAATTTAGCTGGGCTGGTGATTTCAAAAACCTGCACCCTTCGCCCTTTGGGCAGCAGCTTTATTTTAATACCATTAAAACCTATCTGGAAGAAAACCAGAAAAACACTGCGAAGAAAGCTAATGGTAGCATACCTAAAATTTTAGACAAGTTTGCCTATACCAAAGGGCAATATGTTAACGTTACTGCCGCCGAAAATTTAAACACCTTTAACATCAACAAAAGCTGGAAACCAAATGACGGCGTGGGTACACGTGATGGTTTTGTAAATATCCCCGTGCTCGAAAGCACTACCCGAAACAGTACTTTCGATTTAATTTTTAAAGGCAATGCTGTGGGTATTGCTGTTCTATCAGGTCCCGATGCTGGTATGCTGCATTACCGCATTGATAACGGAGCAGAAAAAACGATCGATTTGTTTAGCCAATGGAGTACAAGCCTGCATTTACCCTGGTATTTGCTGCTTGGCGATGAGCTGGGTGGTGGCGAACACAAATTAAGTGTACGCATTAGCGAGTATCATAACCAAAAATCAGTGGGTTATGCCTGCCGTATTGCTTACTTTTTGGTAAATTCGAATTGATGGTTTAATTTATTTTGTTGATCTAGATTTACTATTCCTAATCTTGAAATCGTAATCCTAAAGGTTTTTGCTGAAGATTGATTTAGACCAAAATTAAGGTTTGAATTCAACAAAGTAACAATTCAAGTTTACCAACGGAAGCTACCAGGTAGTTCCAAAACCATTTTAAAGTTTAAAATTATGAGTGATATATTAAATAGAGTTTTTCAAATTTGGGCTTATACAGTTAGCCATAGTTTTCTGATACTAAGAAGCCCAATGAAATTCCCAGATCAAGATGACTCCAACGAGCTCTATGATTGCAATATTGATATAGAATTTTCAGCAGTAGCATATTTGGATTTACCCAATATTTTGAAAGGAATAGAAATAGGAGAATTGACTAGATGTATCCCTAAAAAACTAATCCATTACAGAAAAGATTTAGGATTTAAAATTTTTGAAATTAAATCTGAAAATAACATATTTTATGTTGTTGCAGGGAATTATAGAATTGGAAAAAATAAGTGGCTGATTGAAGATAGGGTTATTAATTCCAATTTGGAATATGATGAAATATTAGCGAAATCATAGCGCTCTAAGGGTGTAACAATAGAAATGACAATAGTTAGGTGATATGATACAATGATGAGTAATATAACAGTTTAGGAGGAGCGGGAGGGCAGACTTTTGTAACACAACAGGCGTTGCTTCTATTGTTTATGTATTCCTAAGCTGGCGCTAGAACGTAAGGATGATTGAGGCAATATAATGGCTCTTCTTATTTTTGAACGAAGTTTAACATGTAAAATATGAAAAAGTATATATATTGCCTGTTTCTTATTGTGCATGTCATTGCAATTTCGGGTTGTTTCAATAAGGATATTGAGCATGAGGATGGCTTTGGTAACTTTGACGTAAGTTCAGATGGAGAATTGATTGTATTCTCATGGATAAATAATGGGCAAGCTTCACTCTACATATACGATATAAAGAAAAATTATGTTTTGAAAAAAATCAGCTCCTCATCTGAAGCTTCTTTTCTCAATCCAAGGTTTTCAGGCGATGGAAAAAATGTTGTTTTTGTCTCAAACGAAAAGAATTCCATAAATAGCTCAATATGCGTTGGAAATATAATTTCCGGGAAAATTAAAAAAATAACCGACACTAACAGCATCAAAACCGAGGCTATCTTTAAATCAAATGGAGATAGTATAATTTATTGTTCAGCAAACGAGTATGGAAATAATTCAATTGTGACAGCAAAAACTGCGCGTGATTTTGATATCTATTCCGCATCTATATCCTCTGGCTTGTCTAAAAGATATACAAACCTAAATGCTTATTCATTAGGTAACTTGAATATAGATTCTGCTTCGACTATCGCATTCTATGTTTTTACGGGAGACAATGGCGGGATATTTAAATATAACTCCATTGATGGAAGAATGTCAAAGAGAATTTACTCTTTAAATGATGCTTCCGACAAGGCAGAAGACTATTCAAACCCATTTTTTATTGATAGTAATCATTTATTGTACACAGTTTATAATAGAATGTATATAATGGAATTGAATTCTCAGAAAACAAAATCTATATTTTCATTTAATTCAAACATCTCCAATCTTCGCTACTCTTCTACTCTTCAAAGGATTTTCTTTACAGACGAAAGTGGTGATGGAACTATTTATTCAATAGATATTTCTGGTAAAGAGAAGCGTGAGTTGAAACTAATGCCTCGTTCTTGACCTTAGAAGATAATAGCTAAGAGAGTATATTTAAGAAAGTTAATTCAGAACCCTCCAATGAACTTAATATTTATAGTTCTCTTAACCCAATACCGTTTACTTTAAAACTTCAAAGGTTTGATTTTTTACATTAAACTACTTATAATATAAGGTCATGCTCCATCACCAATAATTATTAAAGTTAAGTAAGCTATGATAGTCGATACATGGAATAAATATGGATACAGAAAATAAAATGTGCTTGTTGCAGTTTTTATACGATCCAAAAGGATGCGATTTCAACTATCTGCCCGGTTTTTTTTTTGGCAAAAAGATTTTTATCAAGAGGAGCATATTGATGATGACGAGGGACCAAATTCAATTTCTTTGCGTCAAGCAAAAGTGAATTTTAAGTCTTTTGGAGTAACAGAGAGGGAATTTTTACATTTTGTAAGACTACCTGAAAAAGATAAGATCGGAGAATAAAGAGGCTTTGATAAAAGAGATTGATCCTATTTCATCACTAAACCTATTATTGCTTAAATGATAACACTGAAAACTTGGCGATCTCTTTATACAAAAGAGAAATAAAAACTTGCTAAAATTGTGTTCCTACAATTATTCCAAATCTGAACGCGTTCAGGATAAACTAAAAGTCGTCAATTAAATGAGGGTATTTCACCCCTTATATTTGTCGCAATTGCACTTTTCAGGTTGTAAAAGTTACAATAACTTTGATTAACAATTTAAATCAAGAAAAAAAATGGAAAACAATGCAATTACTGTAGAAACCACTGTAAATAGTCCTGTTGAAAAAGTTTGGGACTTTTGGAATAACCCAGACCATATTACAAAATGGGCATTTGCCTCACCAGATTGGCATACGCCTTATGCCGATAACGATTTAAGGGTTGGTGGCGAATTTAAAAGCACCATGGCCGCTAAAGATGGCAGCATGAGCTTTGATTTCGGAGGTACTTATACCACCGTTGATTTGCTTAAAAAAATAGAATACACCCTGGGCGATGGCCGCAAGGTAAGTATCATTTTCGACGCACTAAGCGAAGGCACCAGAGTTACCGAAACTTTCGATCCGGAAGGCACCAACCCGATTGAAATGCAACGTGGCGGCTGGCAAGCCATTCTGGATAATTTTAAAAAATATACCGAAGAATCTTAATGCTCAGCTATATTCCTTACAGGTTAACCCTATCTGTAAGGAATATGCCATTTTTACGCAATTTATCATCCCAAAATAATCCTACAGTAACAATTCGATTATTATTTGATTCGCATAATTTTTGATTTGAACCGAATACTTTGATATTGTGACCATAATTTACATTTGCCGTGTAAATTATACACTATGTATCGTATATCTTTATTTCTACTATCGTTATTCCTATTTATTAATGTGTACACGGGTGCAAATGCCCAAACACTCAGCTTAAAACAGGCTGTTAATACGGCCTTAACCAATTATGGCACCATTAAAGCTAAAGATAGTTATGCAAATGCATCCAAATCAACCATCCAGCTAGCCAAAAGAGAATACCTGCCTAATTTTAGTCTTAGTGCACAGCAAGATTATGGTACCATTAACGGCCAAAATGGCCCACAGTATGGCTTTGGTGGTTTGGGTACAGCATCGGCAGGGCCTGCGCTCGATAAGCAAAACTGGAATGCGGCCTTTGGTGCACTTTACCTGGCCAACATTAACTGGGATTTCTTCACCTTCGGAAAAATTAAGGAAAGGATAAAAATTGCCAGTGCTACCTACAACCGCGATAAAAACGACCTGGAGCAGGAAAAATTTCAGCAGGAAATCCGCGTTTCTGCAGCATACCTTAATTTACTGGCAGCGCAACGCTTAACCAAATCGCAGCAAAAGAATTTAGCACGTGCGGTTACCTTTCAAAATACGGCTATAATCAGGGCTAAAAACGGGTTGATTGCCGGAGTAGATTCATCGCTGGCCAAAGCCGAAGTTTCGAATGCTAAAATTGCCTTAACCAAAGCCAAAGATTTAGAGCAGGAACAAGCCAACCGTTTAGGCGTTTTAATGGGGCTCACTGCCACCACTTACGATTTAGATACCGCATCGATTACACGCATTCCAAAAAATCTGCTAGGCGATAGCATTAACAGTGCCCACCCGCTTTTAAAGTTTTACCAAAACCGGATTGCGGTAAGTGAAGAACAGGGCAATTATTTTAAAAAACTTTATTACCCTACCCTTTCTTTATTTGGAGTAATGCAGGGCCGTGGTTCGGGTTTTAGTTCGGGTTATGCTTTAGATCAGACTGCCTTTTCATCGAGCTATTTGGATGGGATCAACCCAACCAGGGGTAACTATTTGATTGGCATAGGAATAACATGGAATCTCTCTACCTTGCTTAAAAACCGTCCGCAGGTACGCGCGCAGGCATACATTAGCGAGGGCTTAAAAGCAGAATATAACCTGGTCGATCAGCAGTTAAAAGCCCAGCTGGCACTGGCAGAAACCAAACTTACCAATGCCATGGACAATTACCGCGAAGCACCAGTACAGGTAAAGGCCGCTTCGGATGCCTACCTGCAAAAAAGCACCTTATATAAGAATGGCTTAACCACCATGGTTGATTTAACCCAGGCACTTTTTACACTCAACCGCGCCGAAACCGACCGCGATATTGCCTATACCAATGTTTGGCAGGCTTTGCTGTTAAAATCGGCAGCCCTTGGCAACTACGACCTATTTATCAACGAATTTTAATCTGCCCCAATACATGAATTTAATACGTTTCGCACTCCGCAAACCCATTTCCATACTGGTTTTAGTTGCCGGGTTGTTCTTTTTCGGTATAGGAGCCATCAACCAGGTGAAGGTTGATATCCTGCCGCAAATGAACCTGCCGGTAATTTACATTGCCCACCCTTTTGGTGGTTATACGCCCGATCAGATGGAAGCATATTTCGGCAAGCAATATGTAAACATCCTGCTTTTTGCCAACGGTATCAAAAGTATCGAAACCAAAAATACGCAGGGCTTAATGCTCATGAAACTTACCTATTACGAAGGCACCAATATGGCCCAGGCCGCGGCCGAACTAAGCGCGCTCTCTACGCGGGCACAGGCCATTTTCCCGCCGGGCTCGCAGCCACCTTTCGTAATCCGTTTCGATGCCTCTTCGCTTCCCGTTGGTCAGCTGGTGTTGAGTAGCCCCATCCGCACCAACAACGAACTGCAGGATTTGGCCAACACTTATGTGCGCCCCAGCTTCTCATCTATTCCGGGTTTGCTGTCTCCTGCCCCTTTTGGTGGTAGCCCGCGCACAATAGAAATTAATGTTAATCCCTCATTACTGCGTTCGCACAACTTAACGGTCGATCAGGTGGTTGAAGCCATCCGCCTCAATAACCAAACGGCTCCATCAGGCAATGTGCGCATTGGCGATAAAAACTACCTTACGCCTACCAACTATACCATTAAAAAAGTTAAAGATTTTGAGAACATTCCCCTGTTTAAAGGCAGTGTACAGAATTTACAGCTCCGCGATGTAGCTACCGTTAAAGATGGTGCCGATTTGGTGGCCGGCTATGCTTTAGTTAATGGTAAGCGCTCAGTGTACTTAAGTATTGCAAAATCAGGCGATGCCTCTACCTGGGATGTGGTAAAAAACTTAAAGAAAAACTTACCCAACATTCAAAATACCTTACCTGAGGATGTAAAGCTTTCGTACGAGTTCGATCAGTCGGTTTATGTAATTAATGCAGTAAAAAGTCTGATCAGCGAAGGTGCTATCGGCGCAATTTTAACGGGTTTGATGGTTTTACTCTTCCTTGGCGATAAGCGTGCGGCACTGATTGTAATCCTCACCATCCCAACATCCATTATTGCCGGCGTTTTGTTCCTGAAATTATTCGGGCAAACCATCAACATCATGACACTAAGCGGACTGGCTTTAGCCATTGGTATCCTGGTAGATGAATCGACCGTTACGATAGAAAATATACACCAACATTTTGATATGGGAAAACCCAAAGCGCTGGCCATTTGGGATGCCTGTAAGGAAATTGCTTTCCCTAAATTACTGATCCTGTTTTGTATCCTCGCTGTTTTTGCACCAGCTTTAACCATGTCGGGCATACCGGGGGCTTTATTTTTACCCCTGGCACTGGCCATTGGATTTTCGATGATTGTTTCGTTCTTGCTTTCGCAAACTTTTGTCCCCATTATGGCCAACTGGCTGATGATTGCGCACCCGAAAAAAGGTAACGAACACCATCCGGGCATTACGCAGGATGAAGCTGATTTTAAAATTACCGGCATTACCCTCGAATCGGAAAAAGATACCCTAAACCAAAAAAGGGTATTGGTGGAGCGCGAAGATTTTAGTGGCAATGGCAAAATTGGGGTTTTCGATCGTTTCCGTAATCGTTTTATGCGCTTTATCGACCGTATATTGCCATATAAGAAACCTGTCGTGTTAACTTATCTGATGGTTATTATTGGTTTAGCAGCCCTTTTACTGGTTAATATAGGTCGCGATGTTTTACCACGCGTTAACTCGAGCCAGTTCCAGTTGCGTTTGCGCGCGCCCGATGGAACGCGTTTGGAGCGTACCGAAGAAAAAGCCAACGTAGTTTTGGCCGAACTTAAAAAAATGGTTGGTGCAGAACATGTAAGCATATCTTCGGTTTTTGTGGGGCAACACCCTGCACAGTTTTCGGTAAACCCGATTTATCAGTTCATGGCTGGCCCGCACGAAGCTGTATTTCAGGTAAGCTTAAAAGATTACGAAGCTGATATGGATGATTTTAAGGACCAGTTCAGGACAAAAATTAAACAACTGTTACCCGATGTTAAATTATCATTCGAACCGATAGAACTGACTGATAAAGTATTGAGCCAGGGCTCTCCTACTCCGGTAGAGGTGCGTATTTCGGGCAAAAACAAAAAGCTGAATGCGCAATACGCCAATAAAATTGTGGCCGAGCTGAAAGAAATTTCTTACATGCGCGATGTTCAGATTGCACAACCCATTAAATACCCTTCATTGAATATCGAAATCGACAGAACCCGTGCGGCACAAATTGGGATTGATATGGCCGACATTTCGAGGTCGCTGATTGCCTCTACTTCATCATCGCGTTACACCGATAAAAATATCTGGCTGGATGAAAAAGCGGCTTTACCTTACAATGTTCAGGTGCAGGTGCCCTTAAACCAGATGGCCAGTAAAGATGATATTGGGGAAATACCTTTATTGAAAAATTCGGCCAGACCTGTATTGAGCGATGTAGCGAAGATTACACCCGATACTACTGCCGGCGAAAACGACAATATTGGCGCTATGCCTTTCTTATCGGTTACTGCAAACCTTTACCATACTGATTTGGGCACTGCCACCAAAGATGTAGAAAAAGCGATTAAAGGTGTAGGCGAACTGCCAAGAGGTTTAAATGTTGCTGCCATTGGCATGAGCAAAGTACTTACCGATACGCTGGATAGTTTACAATCGGGCTTGTTTGTGGCCATTGTAGTGATATTTTTAATGCTGGCAGCCAATTTCCAGTCGTTTAAAGTGCCCCTGGTAATTTTAGCCACGGTACCTGCAGTTATTTTGGGTTCTTTATTGCTCTTAACCATTACAGGCTCTACCCTAAACCTGCAGTCGTACATGGGTATTATCATGTCGGTTGGGGTATCTATTGCCAATGCGGTATTACTGATTACCAATGCAGAACAGTTGAGAAAACACAATGGAAATGCGCTCCAATCAGCCCGCGAAGCCGCAGCCTTACGTTTGCGTCCCATCATTATGACGAGTATTGCCATGATTGCGGGTATGTTACCGATGGCTATTGGCCACGGAGAAGGCGGCGGGGCAGTTTCGCCACTGGGCAGGGCGGTAATTGGCGGTTTGCTGGCTTCAACATTTGCTGTACTTATTATTTTACCACTGGTTTTTGCCTGGGTACAAGGCAAGCAAACTACC
This sequence comes from Pedobacter sp. KBW01, assembly GCF_003852395.1. Taxonomy (NCBI): domain Bacteria; kingdom Pseudomonadati; phylum Bacteroidota; class Sphingobacteriia; order Sphingobacteriales; family Sphingobacteriaceae; genus Pedobacter; species Pedobacter sp. KBW01. The sequence continues at coordinate 120,744 of NZ_QAJQ01000009.1, read as the reverse complement.
GATTCGATGTCGCTCGATCCGGAAGATAAAGACAGCATCCATTACATTAAAGGTTTAGAAGAAAACGAATAAAATCATCACAAATGAATACCAAGCTATTTTCAACAGGTTTATTAAGTGCAGGTTTCCTGTTACTCACGGCTATTTATGGTTGTGGCCATGCCGAATCAAAGGGAGAAGTAAAAAAAGAACAAGCCCCGGTTATTGCCACATTCGACCTTAAAAAAGAAAAATTATCTACTAAACTGAGCTTACCGGGCGAATTAATTGCATTGCAACAGGTAGATTTATATGCCAAAGTAAGCAGTTTTGTGCGTACACTAAAGGTAGATATCGGTTCGGAGGTAAGCAAAGGCCAGCTGTTAATGACCCTCGAGGCGCCCGAATTGAACTCGCAACTTTCGGCCAGCCAATCGCGTGTTAAAGCCCAGGAAGCCATTTACACTGCCAGCAAGGCCAACTATAACCGTTTGTACGAAACCAGTAAAACACCGGGGACCATTTCTACCAACGATCTCGATCAGGCCATGGCGAAAAAGAACGCCGATTTGGCGCAGCTCGAGGCTGCAAAGGCAGCTTATAAAGAGGTTGGTTCTGTACAGGATTACCTTACCATCCGTGCACCGTTTAGCGGTATTATTTCTGCCAGGAATGTAAATTTAGGGGCTTATGTAGGTCCATCGGGCAAAGGTTCTGATTTGCCTATTTTTACTTTGCAGGATCAGAAAAACCTGCGTTTAGCGGTATCAATCCCCGAAATTTATACGGGTTACCTGAAAGCGGGCGACGAAATCAGTTTTACTGTTAAGCCTTTACCCAGCCAAATATTTAAAGCAAAAGTGAAACGCTTATCGGGAGCTTTAGATTTACGCTTGCGCGCCGAACGTATTGAAATGGACGTACCCAATGCCAGCAAAATATTGTTACCGGGCATGGTAGCCGAAGTAAGCATTCCGATACCAGCCAATGCCAGTACTTTTATCATCAACAAAAAAGCATTGTTAGATACCAGCGAAGGTTTATTTGTGTTAAAAGTGCAAAACAATAAAGCAGTAAAAGTTGAGGTTAAAAAAGGCCGCGAAACAGACGACCGTGTTGAGGTATTTGGCGATTTGGCTGAAGGTGACAAATTAGTTGCAGAACCTACAGAAGAAATGCACGAAGGAATGGCGATTAAACCATAACTTTACGATATAAGCACTTACAGTATGTTAACCAAAAACCAGGAGCTTTCTACCCTCCAGAAAAACGAAACCCTGGAGGATTTTTACAATAAACTAAAAATCAACCGTCCCGAAATTCCTACGCCTAGCTTAGGGATGATTAACGACATTGGGCACTTTAACGTTTTTAACCGAACTACAGTTTGTACCAATGTGCCTTCGGTTTTTAGCCGGAGAGATTTTTATAAGATTTCTTTAATTATTGGCAATGGGATATTACATTACCCCGATGCCGAGATTGAAATAAAGGGGCGTGCCTTGTTGTTTACCAACCCCAATATTCCATACTCCTGGGAAAGCACTTCGCCAAAGCCTGCGGGCTACTTTTGCCTGTTTACCGAAAACTTTATCCATAACCGCAACGAAACCCTGCGCGATTCGTTACTCTGGCGCATTAACGATAGTCCGGTTATCCACATCAACGAAGAGCAGGAAGTCGTATTGACCGACATTTTCTTAAAAATGATGAAAGAGATGGATGGTGATTACATCCACAAATATGATTTGCTGAGAAATTATGTACAACTCATTGTTCACGAAGCTTTAAAAGTAAAACCACAAGGCGAATTACTGAAACAAAATAACGCCTCGGTACGCTTAACTGCCTTATTTATCGAATTACTGGAAAGACAGTTTCCTATTGGCTCTACCGAGCAAATACTCGAATTAAAAACAGCACACGATTTTGCCTGCCGATTACTGGTGCATGTAAACCATTTAAACCATGCCGTAAAAGAAGTTACCGGCAAAACTACCTCCGAACATATTTCGAGACGGGTAACAACAGAAGCTGTAGCCTTGCTGAAACATACCGAATGGAACATCGCACAAATTGCTTACTGTCTGGGCTTTGAATATCCGGCCAATTTCAACATCTTTTTTAAACGCCAGATGCAATGTACACCCAAACATTTTAGAACTACCTAGATTTATCTAATCGTCTGTATTTATCCGAAGAGCTCCTAAAGGTGCTAAGGATTTTTGTGGCAGTTTTCTGATGTGCGTAAAAGTTGCCACAACAATTGCAGACCAACCTGTCTGTAAAGTTTTCCCTTGCTGTCCGTAGAGTTCCGAAGGACGCTACGGATAATAAATAGAAAAGAGTTTATGACTCATTTTTATTGAGTTTAAAACTCATTCTTTCAATAATCCGTAGTGACGCTGCACTTAACGCTACGGACAGAAGAGGAATTAATACTATTCTTTTAATAGATTTCTCGATTTCGCTGCGCTTCACTCGAAATGACGAGATTTCTAGTGGCCTGTGTCTCCACAGGCCATCAGTATTGGCCATCAAGCTGTATCTTATATTACTTCACCTCCCCCCTCCCTGTCCTCCCTGTCCGTAGAGTTCCGAAGGGCTCTACGGATGATGAATAGAAAAGAGTCTCTGACTCGTTCTTTTATTGAGTTTAAAAACTCATTCTTTCAATAATCCGTAGTGACGCTGCGCTTAACACTAAGGACAGAGTTTCTATCTAACAGCTGGCTGAATCCTGTATTACTTCACTTCCACCGCATGATCACTTTTATCTGCATCAAGCAAATACCGGTAAGGGTCTATGGCCACCGTTTTAGGTTTACGGTCAACAATTAGTATTAGCCTGGTTTGGTTTTGGCTAATGTGATACTTCTGCAAAGAAAAAGGCCTGGTTTCTACCCTCCAATCTTGCTCAGGCTGATTAAAACAACCAATTTCAACTTCCAGATCGGGCAATTGTTTAGGGCCGGCACTTAAACGTTCGGCATTTACCAAAAGTTCGAGTTGATACTTTCCATTTTTAAGTAAAGTGCATTGTTGTACTTTCAAGCCAAGATCATAGGTTACCACCTGGTTGAAACAATCGTCGATAAATTTCTTTTGTGCAGGTAAAGCTTCTTTTAATAAGGCATTAACCAGGTCTGAAGCCGAAGCTTTTGGTTTTGGATAGGCATGATCAGCAATCAGCTGTTTCAATACTGCGTTGAATTTCTGTTCGCCCATTAACTCCTTAACCGCGTACATGTTTATGCCGCCCTTCTGGTAGTTTACATAAGCCTGATTCAGTGTTTTTGCCAATGGCAATTCTTTTTCGGTATTGTTGCGGTTTAAGAAATAGAGGCGGTTATCATAATCGAGATATTGCTGCAGGTACATTTTACCAAAAGCTTTTTCCATTAATACATTTTCGGTGTATTTAGCCAGCGATTCGGTAAGCATAGCATAGCCAGGTCCACCAAACGGAGCCAATTTATTGGCCCACCATTGGTGCGCGGTTTCGTGTGCGGCAATGGCATAACTGTGATCTATAGTGCCCTGTTGACTAAAATTACCCAGAAAATTAATGTTCTCTGCACTAAAGATAATCCCCGGATAAGCCGTTGCCGCCCCTTTGTATTGTGGAATTTCGGCAAGGGTAAGTTGTTTTAGGGGATACTTTGCAAAATGTTCATTTCCGTAATCCAATGCATCTTTAATTCCCTTAAACATTTGCCTTAGGTTATATTCCTGCCCTTGCTGATAATAAATACTTAAGGCAACACCTTTGTACTGCTCTTGTTTAACTTCATACTGTGCCGAACTTAACGCAAACATAAAATTTACAGGCAAGGGTGTTTTATAGCTGAAATAGCGCCGGTTATTGGCAAGCCAGCTTTTTTGTAATTCACCAACTGTAAGTACCTGCTGATCGTGATTGGTAGAAATGGTTGTTTCAAAATCAATCAGTTCGTAGTTCCTGCTAAATGTTTGCTCAACGGGTTTTTCTGTCAAGCCATATTGTTTGCGGGAGCGCTTATCATCGCTTTCAAAATTATAACTGTAGCCCAGATGTGGTACAAATTTCTCCAGTTCAATGTAGCTACCATTCTTTACTATCGAATTTTCTTTATCAAAAGGAGTAAAACCATTTCTGAAAACAGTGAGGATAAAACTCATCTTAATGGTATCGCCCAGTAACAAAGGGCTGTTTAAAGTAATAAACTGTTGCTTAAATTTTTCATCTACCTCGCCTTTCTTCGCTCCGGCAATATCAACAGCAAACAAATTTACCTGGGGGTTCAGGCTAATCCATATTTTCGAAATTGGTTTCTCTGTTTCATTTTTTAAGCGGTAAGTACCTTTAACAGTATATTTCCCTTCATCCGGATATAAATCGACAATGGTTTTAACTGATTTAATAACAGGTTGCGGCATATTGGCCAGTGCTTTGTATTGCTGCTCGTAAGCCAGTTGCCAGTTTAACCAGGTTTTGGCATTTTGGTACCTGCTAACTACATTACTTTCATAATAGATATATGCACCACCTGAAATCCAGGTTAGCAAAGCGAAAATAGCGATCCATTTATGCTGCTTAAGTACCAGACCTACCGACTTCAGCCTGTTTTTAGCTTTTATTTCGCACTTATTCTGCCACATTCCAATGGTTAGCAATGCAATAATGGTTACAAAGGCCGCCCAATACAACATATACCAGTTAAATGCAGTTGCATAATATCCAAACCCGTTAAAGTACGAATGCAGCAAATCTGGTACAGTTGCAAAACGGAAAAGGTAATGCTCCAGCCCAAAACGATCGGCATAAAGCATGATAAAAACAGTAACCATGCTCAGCATCATGCCTACATATTTATTGCTGCTCAAATTTTGAATAAACACGATAAGCACTACAAAGAGTATTAAGGGAAACGCACTGTAATAATATAAAGAAAAGTAAAGGGGCAATTCGATATGAAAATAACCATGACTTAGCTGTAAAGTAATGCCGATGCCTATATTTAAAGAAACAAGGATAAAAACCAATGCAAAAAGGCTCATACTTTTAGCTACCCACATTACCCAACTGCGCACAGGAGTGCTGTAAATTAACGAGTGGATACCAACCGATTTTTCTCTGGCTATACTCTCTGCAGCATAAAAGATAATCAGTATCAATGCAAATTTAATTGACCGTATTTCTTCTACAATAATTCCGGTTGCAGGATAGCTGTGAATGCCGTACACGCCGCTAAAAAGTTCATCTTTCAGTTCTACTCCGAAAAGAAACACCCAAAGCAAAAGCATCACCATAACCGGAATGTTCTTAAACAGATTGATCATTTCGAGCTTAAATTGTGCTTTTAAAGCCGTCAGTTGATAACCCAAACCATTTGGCTTAACTTCTAAATGTTTAAAGGGAATTAGAGTAGCCTTTGCCGTCGGGATTGTTTGCTGTTTTGCCTGTTTTTGCCGCTGCACCCTGAAGTTAAAAATGCAGTACGTTAGCCACATCAGTATAGCCGAAAAAGTAAACCACAATAACCTGTTAAGCAGAAATAATCCGGTTAAAGGAAAGAGTTGCCCGTTACGCTGTGCACTTGTCCAAGTTCTGGTTTCGCCGAAAAACGAAGCCAGGCCAAATGGATCTAAAAGAATAGGCAAAGCATCGGGTGTGGTGCCTTTTAAGGCAGATGTAGCCAGTAAGGGCGAGTTTCCAAATATAGAAGCCAGCATGTACAAAATGTAAATCAGCACACCCACTACGTAAATGGCCCGCACGTTTTTGGTTAACAAGCCGGTGCAATACAAGGCACCAGCCGAAAAAATAACATTTGGTAAAGCAAACACCAAAAGCGCATGCAAAAAATAGCCAATATTAAAAGCACCCAGCTGATCGCCCCCCACAAAGAAAGTACCGATAAAAATGCCAATGGCAACCAGGAGCAGTAAGGTAAAAACCGCAATAAGTAAGCCCAAAAGCCTTACCACAAAATATACAGGTTTGGTAATAGCAGTGGTAAATATAACCGATTCAATTTTGTACATGGCATCTCTAAGCACTACGTTGGCACTAAAAAGCGTGCTCGAAAATATAGAAAACAAGGAGAGTAAGGCTATGATATTGGTAATTACATAAGGAGAGTTCTTGTGTACCTCATCGGTACCAAAACCTCCCTTGGCTACGCAAACCATACCCAAAACCAGAAACAGAATTGCCCCTATTTTGAAGGCCATCTGGTTAAAATGATACTTCAGTTCAAATTTCAGTAATGCAGCAATCATACTACAGCCTCCCTTTTGCCTTTTATCCCAAATAAAGCTGTAAAATAAACTTCTTCAAGGCCGGGGTAAACCGGCTCAAATCCTGCTGTAGGTAGTTGAGCCGATAATACAAAAACATTTAACTGGCCGGCAATAATCCGGGTCGAAATCACATCGAAAGCTGTAGCATACTGATCGAGGTCGGCTTTGGTAATCACCCTTCTCCAGATTTTTCCGCCCAGGTTTTTAGTCAGATCGGCAGGTTTTCCCTGCAAAATCAGCTTCCCATCGGCCATTACAGCCATCTCGGGGCATAGGTCGTTCACGTCTTCTACAATATGTGTAGAAAGAATCACCACCCTTTCAGTGCCTATTTCACTTAACAAATCATGAAAACGGTTACGTTCCTGTGGGTCTAATCCTGCTGTCGGCTCATCAACAATTATCAATTGCGGATTACCTAACAGCGCCTGTGCAATGCCGAAACGTTGTCTCATACCACCTGAAAAGGTTCCCACCGATCTTTTTCTCACCTCGAATAAATTGGTTTGCTGCAATAACGACAGCACCTGTTCTTTACGATCGTTAGTATTGGGCAGTCCTTTTAAAACAGCCAGGTGCGTTAATAAATCAACAGCCGAAATTTTAGGATAAACGCCAAAATCCTGCGGCAAGTAGCCCAGTTTATTGCGCATTTCCTGTGGGTTCTGCAACACATCGTTTCCATCAAAATGGATTTGTCCGCTATCGGGCAGCTGCAAGGTAGCCAGGGTGCGCATAAGCGACGATTTGCCGGCACCGTTTGGGCCTAATAAACCAAACATGCCGTTAGGGATATTTAAACTTACCTCATCAAGTGCTTTTACGCCATTGCCATAAGTTTTTGTAAGTTGCTGTATTTTAAGTCGTACCATAGAATTTTAACTTCAGAATGGCCGCAAATTAAGCTCACCAAAATTGATTTCCACATTTAAGTGATGAAGGCAACAAAAGTGATGACGAAAGAACGAGGAGCCATCCTTTAGACCTGATTTTATGCCTTTCCTTCCTTTCATCACCAAAAACCAGCCCTTCGTCATTAATATTTTAATGGTTTCAATGTCTTTTCTAATTTTAACAGGCTTTTCTATATCGTAACCATGCCCAATACAAAAAATTTCAATCCCAACTATAAACACCAGGACTTTTTCATATTTACAGGGCTGTTACTTTGGGTAGCCATATGCAACTGCTACGATCAGCATACAGCTGTTTGGCTTACTTATGCTACCTGCATTTTAACTTTGGGCTTTTGCTTATTGCCTGTACTTATGTTTTCTTTTTTTAAACAGGCTTTAAAGGAAAAACTCTCCAACAAAAAGTACATCCTTTACTGGTGCGGTTGCTTTTTGATACTTTTGCCCGTTTTTACGTTGCTGGCCACTCAGTTTCAAACCGAACCGGTCGATTTATCGGATAAGCTTACTACAGCTATTGGTGCATTAACACTCGAGCTTTTGCTCATCCTTAACCAATATTATCAGAAAAAAGTGCAACATATCAAATGGATAAAGAAAATTGGTTTGGAAAACGCCGTACTTATTTCTATCGTTTTAATCGCATTAAGTATTTCTATAATGGCGGTATCGAGTTTAAACAATCCGGTTTATCAAAGAGAAGGCTTCTGGCTTATTGGTTTTGAATTTAATATCAGGCAATTGCTACACAATTTTGGGGCTTTCCTGAGCTTTTTCTCTCAGTTTTTAATTATGTATTTGTGTGGTTACCTCCTTTTTTTCATCAATAGCCGTTGGCTTGTTCCTAAAATATTGAAAGAAAAAGGCTTGCTAATCTATTTGTTAAGCGTATCGGCTACCGTTGCCCTACTTTATCCCTTGCTGGCACAACTCCTTATTTTATTACCCATTAATACTGTATTTGGCAGAAGCATATTCGAGGCCAATCCTTTCGAACTGGAAAATGCCTTTGGTGCTTTTGCCATAATGCTTATCAGTTTACCCGTGGTATTGGCCCTGCAATGGGGCAAACAGAATAACATTATCCTTTCTTTAGAAAAAGAAAAATCGCAAAACGAACTCGATTTATTGAAACAGCAGCTCAATCCGCATTTCTTTTTCAATACCCTGAATAATCTGTACGCCCTGAGCCTGCAAAAATCGGATAAAACGCCCGAAAGCATACTACAGTTATCGGAACTGATGCGCTACACCATTTACAAAGGGAAAGAAAAAACGGTTAAACTGGCACAGGAACTGGATTACATTACGGATTATATCCAGTTGCAGCAAATCAGGTTGCGCAAAACACTACATTTTGAATTTGTAAAGCAGGTTAGTAACGATCAGGTTGAAATTGCCCCACTTTTACTGATTGTGTTTATCGAAAATGCTTTTAAACATGGCATTGAGCCTGCCGATGGAGAAGCAAGCCTAAAATTATCATTAATCAGCAACACACAAACCTTAACTTTTTGTGCAGAAAACTCTTTCGATCCTGAAGAGATAGGGCCCGATAGCGGGATTGGGATAGATAACCTGCGGAAAAGGCTCGAACTGCTTTATCCCGGTAAGCATACTTTGGATATTAGCACGATTGGCAATATCTTTAAGGCCGAATTAAAACTCCAATTTACATGAGTTTACGTTGCTTAATTGTAGATGATGAACCCCTTGCGCATGAAATCATTGTGGCTTATGCCAAAGATATTCCGTTTGTAGAAATTGCTGCGCACTGTTATCGGGCTACAGAAGCATTGGATTTTTTAAGTAAACAGGAAGTAGACCTGATTTTTCTCGACATCAGAATGCCCAAATTAAACGGCCTCGATTTTCTGCGTGCCCTGCAGCACAAACCACAGGTTATTATTACTTCGGCTTATGAAGAATATGCCTTAGCGAGTTTCGATCTTGCCGTTTGCGATTACCTGTTAAAGCCTTTCAAGTTAGAGCGTTTTTTAATAGCTGTTAACCGTGCTTTAAACTTTCAACAATTAAAAAAACAATCTGGCGCTCCTGTTGAAACCATAAACCCAGATCAGCAGCGCAATGGACAAATTTCAATCAAAGCAGATAAAAAGCATATTTTGTTGCAGTTGGATGAAATACAATTTTTAGAAAGTTTAGGGAATTATGTGAAAGTTTGGAAAGATCACAAATATTTACTCACCCCCAGAACATTGGGCAGTTTTGAAGAGCAACTGCCAGCCGATGATTTCATCCGGATCCATAAATCCTTCATCCTGAATAAAAAATACGCCAGTTATCTGGAAGGAAATACCATCGTTCTTAAAAACGGACAAAGGGTATCAGTTGGCAAAAACTATAAGAGCATTATTAAACAGTTGCTCGATATTAAAGATTAAACGTTAACCGATTTTAAGCCAGCCTGTAATGCTCATGCGCTGTTTATAGGTAAGCAAAACCTCATGCGCCAAATCTGAACTTTTAAAGAAAACACTTTTACCATTGTTAGGCGCAATATCCTGTTCTTCATCCTGGTGATAAATGCGTAATTCTCCACCATCTTCTATCCTCCAATCGGCGTTCAAATACATAATCATCGAATATTGGCGACTCCCATTGTTTTGAAACTGATCGATATGTTTTTTATAAAATGTACCCGACTCATAAAGCGTGTAATGAAACTCATAACCTGTAATTCCAGTATAACAGGTCCGGTTCAAATACTCCACAAATTCGTCCATCAAATCAAAGAAATCATTTTCATGTTTGTTCTGATGTTTTCTGTCTAACCAGTAAATTACATCGCTCCTGATTAATTTATCCTGATTGATAACTGCACTATTACCAACACCAGCATTTAAAAGTGCTTTATTTTCGAATAACCTGGTCAGGTTATTTTTAAGGTGGGCAGCTAATGAAACGTTTAGGAAATTCTCGGCAATTCCTACTTTATCTTCGATAAAACTATCGATAAGGCAATCAAATATTTTTTCCACCAGATTGGTTTAATCTTATAACAACGTGCCTAAGTTTAGTAAGGTAATCTTAATTAATGATTTAGATCTCGCTTTGAAAATTTATATTTGAAAATCCCAACGCCATTTTATGCAAAACGTTTTCCCTGCACAATACTCCACCTTATCTGCCGCAGCTTTAAAAGATTATTTAATTGAGGCCTACGATCTCGATCAGGCCACAACCTGCCGCTTGCTGATTAGAAATGTTAGTGATACTTATATTCTGGAAAATGAAAAGCAGAAATATATCTTTAAAATTTACCGCGATGCGCACCGGAAAAGAAACGAAATTGAGGCAGAAGTTGAGCTCCTTAATTTACTGAAAGCCAATGGCAATTCGGTTTCTTACCCTTTTACAGATCGCGAGGGTAAGCAAATTCAACAATTTAATGCCATTGAGGGATTAAGGAATGGTGTTTTATTCTCCTTTGCAGAAGGAATGGTTATTCATGAGCTGGAAAATGAACAACTCATCCAGTTAGGTAAAGACATTGCCAAACTCCACGAAACTACTTCGGTAGTAAAACTTAAAAACCCGCGACCTGTATTTAATTTCGAAACCACTTTATTTGAACCGCTGAGGGTTTTGGCACCGCATTTTGAAACCATGCCCGAGGAATATGAATACCTGAGCCAGGTTGCAGGTAAGGTGGTAAAAAAATTCGAAACTTTCGATACTGCTAAATTTAGTACCGGTTATTGCCATTACGATTTCTTCCCAAAGAATTTTCATTTTGATGAAAGGGGAAGGATTACCTTTTTTGATTTCGATTTTGCCGGCGAGGGTTTCCTGATTAACGACCACATGTCGTTCCTGAACCATTACTTTTTCCACCAGATTAATCAGTTAACCACTAAAGAGCAGGCTGAAAAAGATTTTGATGTCTTTTTACGAGCTTATCAGCAGGTAAGGCCTTTAAGCAGCGATGAATTAGCTGCAATCCCCTATCTGGGCATTTGTTTCCATATCTTCTTTTTGAAATTCTTTTACGATAATTACGACGACTGGTCGAACATTTTTTTAACGCCACGGTATGTAAAACAACGTGTTGGGTTCATCAAAAAATGGGAAGCGCTGTATTGTAACTTTTAGGCAAGGCTTGCTCAAATTCCAGAAGGCTTATTTATCTTGTATAGTTATTCAAAACCAACAAGATGGACCAGAAAATAATCAACCTGTACGATGCGTACACCCACAGTCAGATAAACAGAAAAGATTTCATGAAAAAGCTGGCCATTCTTGCCGGCAGTACCGCTTTAGCGGCAACCATTTTGCCCCTGCTCGAAAACAATTATGTAGCAGCGGCCGATTTCACAGGCGATGATATTGAAGTTGAAAACATTAGCTATCCGGGCGTTGAGGGAGAAATGAAAGCTGTTTTAGCCAAACCAAAAGGTAAAAAGAAGCTGGGCTGCGTCTTGGTTATCCACGAAAACCGTGGTTTAAACCCACACATTATTGATGTTACCAAACGGGTAGCTGCCGAGGGTTTCCTGGCCCTTGGTATTGATGCACTTTCGCCATTTGGTGGAACCCCTGCAGATGAAGATAAAGGCCGTGAGCTAATTGGTAAACTGGATGCTGAAAAAAACCTGCAGAATTACTTAAAAGGATTGGATTATTTACGCCAGCGTAAAGATGGTAATGGTAAAGTAGGCTGTATGGGCTTTTGCTGGGGCGGCGGTATGGCTAACAAATTAGCCGTTAACGATCCGAAGTTACAAGCTGCTGTGGCTTACTACGGTGCCCAACCAAATGCAGCCGATGTTTCAAAGATCAAAGCAAGTGTAATGCTCCATTACGGTGGTTTAGACGAACGCATTAATGCTGGTATCCCTGCATACGAAACGGCTTTAAAAGCAAACCATATCGATTATAAACTTTATATCTACGATGGCGTAAACCATGCTTTTAACAACAACACCTCGCCTACGAGGTATAACGAGGCCGCCGCAAAATTGGCCTGGCAACGTACAATTGATTTGTTTAAGCAGAAACTAGGCTGATTTCTTGTATAAATAATCGTCATTTCGATCCGATAGCTATCAGATCGAAATGACGATCTAAAATACCAACTGATAAACCGATCCTTTTTCGCCGGCTAAAATAACTTGCTTACCTTTTTTAGCTTTTTGAACTGCATTAAAACTTTTATCCGAAATGTGTTTCCAGTTTTGGCCACCATCAGTGGAGATATCTGTTCCTGAGGTTCCTGTAGCTACTAGGTTTTTTGAGTTGATATAGGTTACTGCCGACCGAAAACCCAATACCGGCGTTGCAGGTTTCTGCCAGGTTTTACCGCCATCATTAGTTAACAATACGTTATTAGAATTTTCTTTGTCTTTTAAATAATCTCCCCCCACAACTATACCTGTTTTTTCGTTAAGGAAGTCTATTGAAAAGGGGCCAGTGCTATTTCCGCCTTGTAAAATCGGGCATTTAAAAACCTGCCAGGTTTCTCCGTAATCAGGCGAAAAGTAAATATTAGAAACTGTTCCTCCTGTTGCAACCCAGGTTCTACCGCCTGGTAAGGTTTTAATCGTTGTACCACTGGCCGCAAAACCAGCCTCGCCTTTTGCCAGCGGAAGTTTTAAATTCGTAGAGACATCCAACCAGGTTTTACCTGCGTCGGTTGTTTTTAACAAGGACATTTTATCGTTAATCGGGTCGCCGAAAATAATGCCTTTATTCTTGTCCCAAAAACCCAAACCATCCAGAAATATAGCTGAATCTACGTTTTTATAATTTTCGGTCCAGGTTTCGCCACCGTCAACTGTTTTTAAAATATAGGCCGGAGATGCGATACCGACAATAATTGCCTGCCGGTCATCAAAAGCTTCAATATCTCTGAAATCGATTTTTTCGTAGCCTTTCGGTTTTAACCACTTCCAGGTTGCACCGCCATCAGTAGTTTTACCCACCGAGCCATTGCTTCCACTTACCCAGATTACCTGATCAGAAACCACACTCAAACCGCGCAAGCTGGTTTTGGCACTTTCATTCAAAGGTTTTACCGAATACGATTGTGCAACGCAAAAAAAAGGTGCCATTAACAGGCACCATAGTAATTTTTTCATGTATAAAATTTATTTAACCCTTCTAAAAGTTTCCGATCTGCCTAAAAGCGAAATACCAACATAGCCCCTAACATTTAATACATCGGTACTTTTTAGACTCAGGTTACAGCTGTATGTTTTACCACTTTTCGGATCGTAGATTGTACCATCTGTCCATTTACTGCCATCATAATCAAAATCCTTTAAGATTTCGAGGTTTAACAATGCGCGTTTCTTTAAGTTTTCATCAGGATTTTTAGCATCTAATTTTGGTTTACCGTTTAGATTCGGCTCTTTCATCCAGGCTAACTTTCCATAGTATTTATCGCCTTTTTTGTAAATCTCAATTTGCCCCTCTCCCGATGGATTAAGCCATTTGCCGATAATTGCATCTTTATTTTGTGCGAAAGCAGAAAATGAAACTGCTAATAACAGCAGCATTAAAAATGGGAACTTTCTCATATTTTTTTTCTAGTTAGTTTTTAAAGATAATAATTTGACTTTACAGGAAACACTAAATAAAGCGAAAAAGTATAAGAAAGTTTTAGATCCCTTAAAATTTACTTAGAAACGATAGGCAAATACTTTTGGCGGTAAGCATAAAACAAGAAAATATTAAAGAGAAGCATTACGCCAACCATAGGTAAATCTTTTGGTCCTAAAAATGCATGGTACAGAAAAATATTCAGGGTAACCGGGAAAATAATTATCGTAGCCAGGGGTGCTGTTCTTCCGATAAGCAGCAATAAGCCTCCAATTAATTCTGTAATTTTAAGTAACGGAAAAAGATACACCGATGCCATCAGTCCCGTCATAAAGGTAGTTTGCGCGGGTGTCATTTCTGGTGCCTTTGGCATCAAATGAAGAAAATAACTTACCGACGCAAATAAATACATGGCGGCTAAAAGCACGCGTACAACAATAACTGCAATTTTCATATCATAAGTTTTTAGGTGACTGTTTAGTTTTGCCACAACGGCATATTATTTTTTTTAAGCCACGGAGACAAAGAAAACACAGAAACACTCCGTGTTAATCTGTGCATCCGTGGCAATTTTATCAGATTTATTTTTCCTTATAATCGTGGTTAACCATCCACTGGATTCCAAATTTATCGGTTGCCATGCCGAAAAGAGCGCCCCAGAACATTTTTTGTAATTCCATGGTTACAGTACCTCCAGCTGAAAGGCCATTAAAAAGCTGATGTGCTTCTTCTTCAGTAGCCGCATCAACAGAAAGTGAGATACCGGTTCCAAAAGTAGATGCAGGCGAAGGATCGGTAATATCAGTTCCCATTAGTACATTTCCACCAATCGGCAATGCGATATGCATTATTTTTTCCTGATCGCCCACTGCCATTCCTTCACACCCCGGCGAATCTTTAAAGCGCTGCACCACTGCAAACTCCCCACCGAAAACTGATTTGTAAAAGTTAAATGCTTCTTCGGTATTACCATTAAAATTTAAATACGTGTTAACTGATGCCATTGTTTTGTTGTTGTTAAATCCCTTTCGGGAAGGTTAATTATTATTTGGTTTATTTATTAATTCAATCCAGTTGTTAACAAATTGCTCAAGCGCTGGTCTTTTTGCTTCAATGTCGTCCATCCCGTAAAATCTGGCTTCACGCCGGTCTTTCCAATTGCCCTGTAAAAATGAGGGGTCTTCGATCATATTTTCATCGTAAAAAATAAAGATGATCTGTACATACCCTTTAGCCCTTAAATTAAAAGCTGCAAAATCTTTAAGACAATAAAAACTTGGCGAATTCCATTTTATTCTTTCCTGCATTAGCGGATTTGCGTTGGTGATAATAGTTCTTAGTTTTTCTACCTCCTGTTTATAGGGATGTATTAATTTAAGCATGTACTCATCCACTTCGCTTTTACCTGAAAGCAGGTTCTTTTTCATTGCCATACACGCGGGTTATTATTATTCACCGGCTAACTTTGTTAATGTAATATCCATCCAGGGCATCCAGCATTCACCATCAAAACGCTCCCACAATCCTTCGATGGTATTGGTTTTAAAATTACCTTTAAACCTTTCATTATCTCCAAATATTAAAATAATATCGTCGATTATCTTTAGCGTAGCGATCGAAATAATCCCATCATTACCAAAAGACTGAGATCTGAAAACATCATCCATATCATCGTAGTGGGTAATTTCCAACGACCTGATTTCCCTTTCATTAAACTTTACGTCAACATGGTGCGTTAAAAAGAAACCGCCGTCAACCCACTGGTAACAATCGGTGCCACTAATTACATCACCTGTTTTTGTGCGCCCCTCTGTTTGCCATTTACCAATATATGGATTTAATAGATCAAGCTTTTGATTTCTCATAAATTTAGTTAAAATCGGCAGTATCTAATTTACTATAAATATTTTTTAACTGCTGCGTATGCCGTTGCGTATGATAAATAATAAAATAAGCGGCTTCAAGGCGGGTTAAAAATCCATAAACAGGCAGCTCGAATGCTGTACAGGTTTTAGTGAGGTCTAATGTAGTAACCACATCTACAACGTTTTTTCGAATCTGCTTTAATTTCGCCAGTAATTCGGTCTGGTCGTATTCCTTGTTTTTTGGATAAATAAATTCCGGCGAATCAAATTTGGTATTGAAATTCAAAAAATCAGCCTTTATCCTTTCTACCATAATATCGGCTGGCTTATTGGTTTCTGTGGTTGGCCCGTTAATTACCTCTACAAAACCACCATTAGCCATAATCAGGTGCTGAGCTAGTTGCCCCGCCGTCCAGCTGCCGGGAAAAGGCACTTGATTAACCTGCTGTGCATTAAAATTTGAAAGCAGATTTTCCAATGCCGATAAAGTACCATCGGCTTCTTTAATTACCTTTTCCATAGTTTACATATAATTCATTCCAGGATAATTGAGCAGCCTGCGCCAGAGTGCAATTTGCCCGATGCAATTGGCTTCGCGGTAGGTATTAAAACTGATCATCTCATAAAGGGTCATTTCCATGCCTGGCATTTCTAATTGCTCGTCGAGCTTTTCATCTGTAGCCTTGGTAAGTGCATCCTGTAATAAAGGCGAAATCTGTGCCCAGTCTGTCTTAAAATCTGCTAAAGAAGGGTAAACTGCATCATCTATAATCCCTTTATGATCGACAAAAAGTTCGCCCGTTGCTGATTTAAGCTCAATGCCAAAATATTTAGCCAGGAAATACCTGCCATCTACCACACTACCGGTTATCCAGGCGAGGTGGTTAGCCTTGGTATCTAATCTTTTCAGGGCATCTTTTTCATCAATTCCAGCCAAAGCCCTTAATAAAAAATCGGTTTGCATTTCGTACAACACCATAATGCCATACATCCTGTTACTTATTGGTTTTGTTTTCATGTTATTGTTATTAGGTTGATTATAAGTATAAAGTTAATGCTTTATTTAACCACCTACCCTTGCCGTAAAAGTCAATATTGAGGGGCATTTCAGACATTTTTTTTCTATCTTGTACGCAGAACCTAAATTTTACCAAATGATACAAGTTGGTGTATTAATGCCCAAGAACTTCAGGTTATTGAGTATAGCTGCCATTTTAGACGTTTTTGATACCGTAAATGGCTTTTACAGAAAAGATAATCTTGAAACACCTTTTGCCATTAGTTTAGTTACACTGGATGACAAAAACTACAATTTTAGCGAGCATCCGTCTATTTCGATAGAAAATGTACTGCCGCTTGATTTGATTTTGATTCCATCTTTTTCTACCAACGATATGGCAGCAAGTATTGCAGAAAACAGGCATTACCTGCCATGGCTAAATTTACAACATCGTGAGGGGGCAGAAATTGCCACATTTTGCACAGGTGCATTTTTGCTTGCAGCATCGGGTCTGCTAAATGGCAGGGCAGCTACAACACATGTCGATGCTTGCACGGCATTTTCTACCGCATTCCCTTTGGTGCATTTAAAGGCCGATAAAACGGTAACACAAGATGGCAAACTGTTTACCAGTGGTGGGGCAACTTCTACTTTCCACCTGTTGCTGCACCTCTTACAAATCCATTGCGGAAAAGAAATGGCTATTAAAGTTGCTAAAATTTTTGCCATTGATATGGACCGTGTAAACCAATTGTATTTTAGCACTTTTCAGCCTATACGGCACCATAACGATGATATTGTAGCCTCTGCACAGGAAAAAATAGAAAATAATTACCAGGATGTGGCCACCATTGAAGAGATGATTAAAGATATTCCATCAAGCAGAAGGAACATTGTGCGTCGCTTTAAGCAGGTAATTGGCATTACGCCTATTGAGTACCTGCAACAAACGCGTATAGAAGCCGCAAAAAAATTACTGGAGCAAACGGCACAGCAAATGACTGAGGTAATTTATAACTCTGGCTACAACGATCCTAAAGCTTTCAGAAAAGTATTTAGAAAATCGGTTGGTATGACACCTACCCAATACCGCGATAAATTTCAGGCCAGGTAAGTGTAGCAGATCATTAAATTTGTCAGGCTTGCCCTGTCAAAACATTAACGAAAGCAAAATTGACTTTGCAATAATGATCCCGTTGTTTTATTGCTTAGAAAAAGCCTGCTGATATTTTAACGGCGATTTTCCGGTTATTTCCCTGAAATATTTATGAAAACTTGTAAAGTTATAAAAGCCACAATCGTAACAGATTTCCTTCACGGTTAAATCGTTTTCGATAAGCAATTTACAAGCCTGCCCCACCCTGATCTCGTTAAGAAACTGGGTGTAGGTTTTTCTACTTTTGGTTTTAAAGAATTTACAAAAAGAGTTCGGACTAATCTTAGCCACGGCCGCAATTTCTTTTAGTTCGATTTTCTTTTTGTAGTTGCTGATGGTATAATTATAAATAGATTGGATGCGGTCTTTTTCGTTCTCCAGAAAATTAGGTTTAAAGCCAAGGGAAACCAGAATGTTTTTTTCACTGCAATTGGCAATTACCGTTAACACCTCCAGCAACCTGATAATCCTCATGGTGCCTGTAGCTTCGATTATCTGAGGCATCAAAACCGCAATTTTCTCTTTGGCAGCTCCTTGTAGTTTAATCCCCTGCTTTGCCTGGGCAAAAATTCTTTTTATTTCCTGGTTCTCGGGCAGGTTAAGAAAATCCTTACCCAAAAACTCTTCCTTAAAATGTACGGCATAAACATCAACCGGTTCCCCATCGCTAGTTTCGAAAAACTCCGGATCAAAGCGCCAGTAATGCGGCAAATTACTTCCGAGTAAAACAACATCGCCATCATTAAAATTTTTAATGCTGTCGCCAATAAATTGTGTCCCCCGCCCTTTTTTGATATAAATTAACTCTAAGGCAGAATGATAATGCCACAGGTTGTTTACATCTGGCATAATATCCCTTCGGGCACTAAAAGAATCTACCGAATTAGTAGATACATTAAGTAAATGCGGTTTCATAGAATCTTAAAAAATCAATCTAATATGCAGTAATATTTCGCAATGTATAAAATTAAGACAATATCATTTAATAATTAGATGATAAAGTTAAATTTTTATTACCGCTTTAGGACTTAATTTGTAAAGTTTCAACTAAACAAACATACATATGAAGGTGGGATTATTTATTCTTTGCTATATAGACCAATGTCCATTTCTCTGTTAAACAAACTTATTGTGGCCAACCTTTGGCCAATTCGGGTTATAGCCATTTAAATCATCTATCGGCGATTTCTTTTTTGCAAATAATCTTTATTTTAGATCAAACCACATAACCAATATAAAAACCAAATATGAGCCACAGCACATCAACGAATTTCACAACATCCGATACGGCAAAGAGCGGTAAAGGATATCTTTTCCCGTTAATTTTAGTCACCAGCCTGTTCTTTTTCTGGGGCTTTGTTCACAATCTCGATCCGGTATTGATTCCGCACCTGCGTAAAGCTTTTCAGCTCAGCGTTTTCGAATCTACCCTGGTCGATTCGTCGGTTTTTATTGCCTATTTCTTACTGGCATTACCAGCGGGCTATATTATGCGCAAATACGGCTATAAAAGTGGTATTATTGTGGGACTGATATTATTTGCTGTTGGTTGCTTATTATTTATACCGGCTGCCAATACCGCCAAATACATCTTTTTCCTGGGTGCACTTTTCATTATCGCCTGTGGATTAACCTTTTTAGAAACTGCAGCAAACCCTTATGTAACGGTATTGGGGCCGCCAGAAACAGCTACCCAGCGTTTAAATTTTTCGCAATCTTTTAATGGTTTGGCTGCATTTTTAGGCCCGATTGTAGGTGGTAAACTTATTTTCACCGAATCTACCTATACCGATGAGCAATTGGCTAAAATGTTGCCAGCAGCCAAACAAGCCTATGTGTTGCAGGAAGCCTCGACTGTAAAAGCGCCCTATTTAATTTTAGGCATCCTGATTATTGTAGTGGCCATTCTATTTATTTTCACCAAACTCCCTGATATTAAAGAAGAAGAGCATGCTGACGAAAAAAGCACTTTTGGCCATGTATTGGGTCACAGTCATTTGCGCTGGGCCATTATTGGGCAGTTTTTTTATGTAGGCGCCCAGGTTTGTGTAATGAGTATGTTTATCAGTTTCATTACCTCATCGGCTGGCATTACGCTGGCAAAAGCATCATTGTATACAAGTGCTGCAGGCCTTGCATTTTTGGCGGGTAGATTCATAGGCACAATTTTCATGAAATTTGTAGCACCGCATAAACTGTTAATGCTTTACGCCTTAATCAGCGCCGTATTAACCTTAGTATCTATTTTTGCCACAGGCATGATTACCGTTTACGCCTTAATTGGAGTTGCATTCTTCATGTCGATTATGTTCCCAACCATATTTTCATTGGGTATTGCCGGTTTGGGCAAAGATACCAAACTGGGTTCTTCACTTATTGTAATGTCGATTGTGGGTGGTGCCTTTTTACCACCAGTATTGGGATTAATTTCTGATGCTACCCACAATATCCAATACGGTTATGTAGTACCTTTTGTATGCTTTTTGGTGGTATTCTATTTTGGTTGGAAAGGATGGAAACCCAATCACGTTGAAAAAGAAGTGACTTTAGCAGCTTAATCAGATTAAAAAAATAACAAATACAATTTATAGATGAAAAAACTAGTCATCAAAATTAACCATGCCGATAACGTTTTGGTTGCCTTGCAGGATTTACCACAGGGTGCCACAATAGAACATGAAGGAAATACTTACGTTACGCAGGAAGAAATTCCGGCGAAGCATAAGTTTTTTATGCAGGATATGCATGCGGGTGATGAGGTTATGATGTATGGTGTTTTGGTTGGCAAAGTGCAGTTCGACGTTAAAGCCGGCATGCGCATGAATGTAGAAAATACCAAACATGCAGCCGAGCCATTTGCTTATCGCGATGTAGACTATAAATGGGAAGCACCCGATGTGCAGAAATATGCCGATCGCAAATTTTATGGTTACCACCGTAAAAACGGTACTGTGGGTACTGCCAATTACTGGTTGTTTATCCCAACGGTATTTTGCGAAAACCGCAATTTAGATATCATCCGCGAATCGTTGTACAGTGAACTGGGCTATGCTGTGGGCGACAAATACAAATCGTATACGCATAAGCTGGTTCAGGCTTTCGAAAATGGAGAAGATATCCACAATATCAGTTTCGAACCTAAAGCCGACCGCACTACCCGCACCTTTAAAAATGTTGATGGCATTAAATTTCTGACGCATAATGGTGGCTGTGGTGGTACCAGGCAAGATTCGGATACTCTAAGCAAACTATTGGCAGCTTATGCCAATCACCCCAATGTTGCCGGCGTTACCGTTTTAAGTTTAGGCTGTCAGCATTTACAGGTAGCCGATTTTAAACGCGATCTGCTTGCACTCGATCCGGAGTTTGATAAGCCATTACTGATTTTTGAGCAACAGAAAACACAAAGCGAAGAACAGCTGATTCAGGATGCAATTAGAAATACGTTTGAAGGGTTGATGTTCATTAATAAACACGAACGCGAGGCTGCACCTTTAAATAAATTGTGTGTAGGTGTAAAATGTGGTGGTAGCGATGGTTTCAGTGGCATTTCGGCAAACCCTGCAGTGGGTTACTGCGCCGATTTACTGGTAGCCCTTGGCGCAAAAGTATTGTTAGCCGAGTTCCCTGAACTATGTGGTGTAGAACAGGAAATGATCGACAGATCGGTAGACCGCGCAACTGCAGAGAAGTTTATCCGCTTAATGACAGAATACGATGACCTTGCGCATAAAGTGGGCTCGGGTTTTTACATGAACCCTTCGCCGGGCAATATTAAAGATGGATTGATTACCGACGCCATTAAATCGGCTGGTGCTGCGCGTAAAGCTGGTGCTTCGCCGGTGGTAGATGTACTCGATTATACCGAGCCGGCAACAAAACCTGGCTTAAGTTTGGTATGTACCCCGGGTAACGACGTTGAAGCCACCACTGGTAAGGCTGCAGCGGGTGCCACACTAATTTTATTTACTACAGGATTGGGTACGCCAACGGGTAACCCGGTTTGTCCAACCATTAAAGTAGCCACCAACGCCGTTTTGGCAAAACGCATGAGCGATATTATCGACATTGATACCGGACCGGTTATCAGCGGCGAAAAAACCATTAACGAAATGGGCGAAGACATTTTGGAGTACTGTATTAAAGTAGCAAGCGGTCAGGAAATACCAAAAGCTGTACAACTTAACCAGGATGATTTTATTCCATGGAAAAGAGGTGTTAGCCTGTAAATGATGGAAGACGTATAATGGAAGATGAATGAGGGGAAGAAGGACCTCAATACAAATTCTTCTTTACCGCGCAGGCGGGCATCTTAATGCATTTGTACGGGTTTTATTCGAAACAAAGCATTAGCTTTAAACTTAAAGCTCCATCTGTCCTGTTTTAAAACAATAAATAAAAATATCCCCTAATATGGATTTAAATTTAAAAGGAAAAATAATTTTGGTAAGTGGTGGTGCAAAAGGCATTGGCGCAGCAATTGTTAAAGCTTTGGCAATTGAAAACGCATTCCCCATCATTATTGGCCGTAACGAAGCCGATAACCAGAGCATGTTGCAGGAAATTAAAGACCTTGGATTGAATGGCGATTATTTTACTGCCGAACTAACTGCACCCGATAGTTGTAAAAATATAGTTGATGCCATATTAGCCAAATACAACCGCATTGATGGTTTGGTTAACAATGCCGGGGTTAACGACGGCGTAGGCCTCGAAAGCGGCACCTACGAGGCTTTTATGGAATCGTTACACAAAAACGTAGTACATTATTATTTATTGGCCCAGCACGTTTTGCCTGAGCTGAAAAAGAATAAGGGTTCAATCTTAAACATTGGCAGTAAAACTGCTGAAACCGGTCAGGGTGGTACATCGGGTTATGCAGCAGCTAATGGTGCGCGTAATGCCTTAACCCGCGAATGGGCGGTTGAGTTATTGCAATACGGCATCCGCGTTAACGCCATTATCGTGGCCGAGGCCTGGACTCCCCTCTATCAAAAATGGATCAGCACATTCGATCAGCCGGAAGAGAAACTGAAAAGCATTACCGATAAAATCCCTTTTGAGAACCGGATGACCACCGTAGAGGAGATCGCCAATACAGCAGTGTTCTTATTGTCAGATAAATCGAGCCATACTACAGGTCAGCTTATTCATGTTGATGGTGGTTATGTGCACTTAGACCGGGCATTGTTGTAACCGATGCACTTCATTATAAAGTAATAAAAGGATTACCTGAACAATGGGTAATCCTTTTTTTTTGAAACGTCATCTCGACCGGAACGCAGTGGAGCGCCCGCCTGCTTCGGGCAGGGAGAGATCTATCTAATAAGATTTAGCTTCGCTGAGCACTTCGTGGTTCTCGACTACGCTGCACTTCGCTCGAAATGACGACTCCGAAGGAGCTGTAACTAATATTGATTTTTATCCAATAAATTAACCCTTGGGAAACTTTTAAAGGTGCTTTGTAATGTACCTAATCATCCCCCTACCCCCTTCAAAGGGGGGACTGGATAACCTCAGTAGTAGAACTTATATAAAAATAAAGTGCCACCTTTCGGCGGCACTTTATCAAAGTAGAAACCAAATTTCAGTTACGATTGACCTTCTGTTTCTACGATATATTTGTTTTCGAGCGTACCATCACTATACAGCTTTAAAATGGCATAACCTGGAGGTGTTTCCTGGTAGTAATAAGGCTGGGCAGAACGTTTATCGCCTTTACCCCACCAAAAACCGCTCATGGCACCGTTGCAATAATACTCTACACCATTGTACCAGGCCCTATCCAGCAAATGCTGGTGACCGCTGAGGCAAACCTTCACCTTATCTTTATGCTTATAAAAAAGCTGTTTCAATTCTTTATGATCGCCATGTTGCCCACCTTCCCAGGTACCTGTTACCGTTAATATCGGGTAGTGTGACATGAGCAATACCGGTGTATTTGCCGGTAGCTTTTCTAATTCACTTTCCAGCCACTTGTATTGTTCGGCATCTAATGCGGTATTTTTATTGTTCCCATCCAAAATGATAAAATGCCAGCCATTTTTACTGAAACTATAATAACGGTTAGGAATTTTGAGCCTTTTTACCACGTAATCTTTACCATACATTTCGTCCTCTTTTGAGGGGGCTGCCCACCAGATATCGTGGTTACCAATACAGCTGTGCAGTTCATAGCCATCAAGCTGTTTAATGCATTTATCCCATATCCCCCATTGCTCTACCACACTTTCGCGTTTAATATCGTTATAATCGGCTGCGTGGATGCTATCACCTCCGTTGAGAAAAAAATCTACTTTAAGGTCTTTAATCTTTTGCAGGCATTTTTCAAACCTTGCCGGTGCATTATCGCCCTGACGGATGTGTACATCGGTAATATGCGCAATGGTTAATACCAGTTTTTTCTTCTTATCTTTTTCTGCGGGTGCCGATGCAACGGCGTTTAAATCGCCAAGGGCCAATGCAGCGGTAGCCAATGGGAGTGCTTTTAATAAACTTCTTCTTTTCATGTTCATTTGTGTTGTGGTTAAAGAGACCGTCATTTCGAACGAAGTGCGACGATGTCGAGAAATTTAGTAATAGCTCTCTCTCCCGACTTAATGTCGGGACTGCGCTTCAGTCGAGATGACGGTCTCTTATTTATACTATTGATTTATACTATTACCAACCTGTTGGTTGTTTAAGTTGCGGGTTTAGTAAAATCTGCTGCATTGGTATTGGGTAATAATAATACTTCGGCTCGATAAACGACCTTGGGTTGGTTTGGTTTTCGGGGAACATAACGAAGCCCGAAGTGCCGTTGCTCAGATAAAAACTATTATCGCTTAAATAATATTTTACCAGTTTAGCTTTAACATCAGCAGGTAAACCATCAAGTGGTGTTTCCTGACCTGCGGCCTGCAAAATGGCAACATCTTCTACCCCATCTCCGGTAACATCGTAAGCACCCAGCTTAGCCACGTACATACCCTGGGTAGGTTTCTCTAATAATTTACCAGCTTTCCAACGCAACAAATCTGCAAACCTGAAACCTTCGCAGGCCAGCTCTACATTGCGTTCGCGGCGGATTTCTAATAGCACACCTTTGTTAACACCATTAACCGCAGGGTACATGGCTGCCAAAACGTTATCGGGACTGGCATTTGCAGTAACCATATTCAATGCTGCTACACCAGCGCGGTTGCGCAACACATTAATGGTCAGGTCTAAATCGGTTTGGCTTAGGGTACCCAGCTCTGCTTTGGCCTCAGCATTAATTAACAATACCTCTGCATAACGTAATATTGGCAGGTCGGTAAACTCAGTATATGATTTGCTGACAGGATCTATAGCATAAAACTTAATTTGAGGATAACCGCCAAAAGTTGGCCGGGTTTTATTTGGCGCTCCACCCAAAGTAGTCGAAAATCCGGGAGGCGCAACCGTTACCGCCATCCTTGCATCGCGGTTTTTGAAGATTTCGGAGTAAGGCTTCTTGTCCCAATCGGTTGTTGAGGTGAAAGCCGTTCCATCTGTCATTAAATAGGTATCGATTAAACTTTTGCTTAACGACCATTGCCAATCGAACACATAATGTGTGCTATTAGACCGGTTTAAAGCTCGGTTATAATCATCGTAAAAGATGATTTCTTTAATACCGCTTAAATCTTCGCTGGTAAACAGTTTCTGGTAATCTTCTCCTTTTTTACCGGTATTGTAAATGCTAAAACCACCATCGGTCATTACCGATTTAGAAGCAGATGCAGCCCTTTGCAAAAAGGTATTGGCCGAACTTTGTAAGCCCAGTTCATCGTGGTATTTCCTAAAAGTACCTTCGTACAGGCAAAACCTCGATAAAACCGTTAATGCAGCCCATTTGGTTACGCGGGTATTGGTTCCTGTTGGCAGCACGTTGGCGGCAGCATATTCCAGGTCGGCAACAACCGAATCCGCTACCAGCGTTCGTGGATCTTTGGCTTTATAAAGCTGTGCTTCATCATTGGTACCTAAAACCGTATTGTAATAAGGTACATCGCCATATCTGCGAATCATGTTATAATAAAATATCCCCCTGTAAAAACGGGCAATACCAACAAAGTGCTTAATGGTAGCTGCATCGCCTTTTACATTTTGAAGATTATTGATCATGTAATTGATGGTGCGCAGGTTGCCCCAGCTCCAGCCACCAACGTTAGCGGGCGTAATTTTGCCCCTAATCATGTTATCCATTTCATGCCCGCCCAGGTAAACCGATATATTGTCTGAAAAAACATCGTCGGTACCGGCACCAAACATGCCATAAAAACCATTGCTGTAGGTTTCCAAATCGGCTGTGGTTTTAAAAAACTCGTTCGGGGTAATGGTGGTTTCCGGAATGCGGTCTAAAAAATCCTTCTTACATCCGGCCAAAAAGCCAACGGTGAGGATAACCACTAATATATTGATGTAATATTTTGTTTTCATCTGTTTAGTATTAGAAATTAAAGTTCAGACCAAATGAATAAGTACGTTGAAATGGATAGATACTTCCGCCCAGGCCTTCTGGATCTAGTTTCACTTTTAGGTTGGAGTGTTCGAATAAATTTTCGCCACTTACATAAAAGTGTACATTTTCGATTTTAGCACGTTTTAATAAACTTTTAGGTAAAGTATAACCCAGTGTAATGTTTTTAACACGCATGTACGAAGCATCTTGCAGGTATTTGGTATTCGGAATACCCAATTCCTCTCCGGTATCTTCAGCAGCATAGGCTTTTATCCTCGGGAAATAAGCATTTGGGGTTTCAGGGCTCCAGTGATCGAGGTTTTGCACGGTAACGTTGGTCCATGGCTGTGCATAAATTCCCCAGAAATAAATGTTGCTACCATCAGCATACCAATCTCTTTTGGCCACGCCCTGAATGTACACGCGTAAATCGAAACCTTTCCATGCACCAGATAAATCGATACTGTACGGAAGGCGGTTTCTGTTGTTACCCAGTTTGTAGTAATCGCCAGGGTTATCAACTGTTTTATTACCAAAGTCTATTTTACCATCGTTGTTGCGGTCTTTAAATTTAATATCGCCCACAAAATACTGATAACGCTGATCGTCGGTACCTACTGCAGTTTGGTTGGCGTGGTTTTTCAACTCATCAGCATTCTGGAAAAAGCCTTCGGCCTCCAGCCCCCATATTTCGCCTAACTCCATGCCCTCGTAAAATGAAACACCAGTCAGCAATTTATTTGGGTTATCGAAACGGGTAATGTAAGTTCTGCTATCACTTAAGGCCAGCACTACATTGTAACTAAATGGCGAACCACCTAAAGTAGCCTGATCTTTCCAACCCAGTTTTAACTCCCAGCCCTTGGTTTTTAAATCGGCAGCATTGGTAGTTGGCGATGCTGTCCCAAAAACTCCAGGTAAAGGTTTACCAGCTACGAGCATATTTTTAGTAAAACGGGTGTAACGGTCAAAATTCACCTCTAACCTGTTTTTGAAGAAAGCCGCATCGATACCGAGGTTTACAGATGATACCTTTTCCCAGGTAAAATTACTTGAGATAGCTGCCGGCGGATTAACATAAGTTGGTTGTGCACCGCCCAAAATCTGCGAGGTTTTACCGCTGGTCATTTTCGACAGGTAATCGTACTCTCCTACCGCAGCCTGGTTACCCAGCACACCGTAAGAACCTCTGATTTTAAACATATCCATTGCTAAAAATTGTTTTACCGGGGCAAAAAACTTCTCGTCAGATAGTAACCAGCCTGCCGAGCCTGAAGGAACAAAAACCCATCTTTTACCTGGTGCAAAACGCGATGAACCATCATAACGGCCATTTAACTCCAACAGGTAACGTTCTTTAAAATTATAGTTTACGCGGTAAAAAAGTCCTTGTACTGCCCATTCAGAAATGCTTTCGCTTACCGTTTGATCGCCGGTAGCCAGATTTATAGAAGGCAGGCTATTGGAAATTAACAATTTGCGCGAAGCTGTAAAGGCATTGTAACGCAATTCCTCCTGGTTGTAACCTACCAAACCCGATACAAAATGGTTCCCTAGCTTTTTGTGTGCTTCGGTATACAGGTTAATAATATTGTATTTGGTATTTGCATGCTGATCGGCTGCCGAAGTGGAAGTAGATAAAGGAGGTGATAAGTTAGGTCCGGTTTTATATGGCACCGGAATTTCGTATGATTTGTTTAGGTTATTTACCCGCCTTAAAGTTGCATCGCCCTTTAAACTCCAGATATTTTTAACCAGCGAAGCATCGAAAGAGAAAGTGGTTTGCACCGTGTTCGAGCTTAAAGTTTTGCGGCCACCTTCTTGCACTGCACCTAACAAAGATGCACCTGCCGAAGTCCACGAACCATCGGGGTTGCGCAGAATATCGGTTACGTTGGTACGGTTTATATTCCAGAAATAGTTTCCATCAATAAAGGTAGGAGCCTCGTAAAAGGTAGAGGTTAACATGGTGTTGTTAGAGAGCGTAAGCCATTTGGTTACATTCAAATCAACTTTTCCACGTAGGTTATAAATGTTGTTGTTTTCATTTGCATTCTTGATCATTCCATTCTGCCTGTAATAATTGGCAGAAAGATAGTAACTCACCTGTTCGGCCCTTTTAGATACATTTACGCCCACATTGTAAGTTGGTGCCGATTGATTGTAAGCTTCTCTAAGCCAATCTGTCGATCCGATGTAGAACCATTTGTTCGGGTCGGTTGGATCGGTAATTACATCTGGCAACGAAGGATCTAATGAGCGTAACCTGGCCGCTTCTACCAATGTAGCGCTATAGGCTGGGTTGTACAAAGGAAAGGCGGCTTCGTTTTTAGCTTTCAATACCTGGTACGGATCGGTAACCACTTCTGGCAATTTACCTACGGTACGGTAGGCCATATAACTGTTTACCCCAACATTTAATTTGCTGCTTTTTGCTGTGCGGGTAACAATTAAAACAACCCCAAATGGTGCTCTCGCACCATAAATGGCCGATGAAGCTGCATCTTTTAATACCGATACACTTTCTATATCGGCAGGGTTAAGTGTTAACAAATCGGAACTGCTGAAAGGTACGTTATCTACCAATATTAAAGGTGCACCACCATTAATAGAGGTAAATCCCCTGATATTGAAATCGGGCGCCGTATTGGGCCTGCCATTGGCAATAGAAATATTTAAATTCGGAATTAAGCCCTGTAAACCCTGCCCAATATTGGCAATTGGCCTGTTTTCTAATTGTTTGGCACTTATTGCATCAACTGCACCAGTTAAGTTTGCCCGTTTCTGTGTTCCGTAACCTACTACCACTACATCTTCCAAGTCGGCCATATCAGGCTGCAGCGAAATGGTTAAACTTCCACTTTTATTTACCGGTACCTCCTGGGTTTTGTAACCCAGGTACGATACCACTAAAACTGCGCCCTCTCCGGCTATTGTAAATTTAAAGTTTCCGCCTTCGTCTGTTTTATGAAAAATTTTGGTTCCCTTAATCAGTATGGAGGTGTTGGGCATAGCGCCCCCCTTTTCATCTACCACTTTACCACTTACCTCGATGTTTTTAAACAGGTTTAACAGTTTTTCAAATACCGAAATTTCGGTAGCTTTAATAATCACTGTTTTTTCATCAATGGCGTAGGTTAATGGTTTGCCTGCCAGGCATTTTTTCAATACCTCATCAAGTGGGGTATTATTAAAACTTACATTAATGGTTTGGTTGGTTTGTAATTTATCGGCTTCCCACAATACATTATAGCCGGTTTGTTTTCTAATTTCTTTGAAAACCTGCTTAATGGTAATGTGTTTATTAACTAGAGAAAGGCTCTGGGCATTGCTTGTTGCAGCACTTGCCTGTAGTAAAGCAGTTACCATTAAAACTATAAGGAGTTTCATCACTAGCAAAAATTTGGTCATGCAGGAGCTATACCTGCAAAAATTATTAGCAGAATTTATATACATTTGTTTGTTTGTTTTGGTTTCTATTATTCTATCGCATAGTTTATTTTGAACTGATCCAAACATTAGCCGGTTTACGCCGGTTCAGGGTCAGTAATGTTGGTAGCATTGCTGACTTTTTTTTGGATTGCAGTTTTAAGGTTTATTTCATTACTACAATCCTCCTTCCTTCGATATTAAAATGAACTGATCCCGTTAATTCTAACTTTTTAAGCACCTGCGATACATTTCCAAACCTGGAAACGGTACCGCTATAATCTTTAGTCAATAAAACTTTATCCTTAAATACCACCTCTACATCATACCACCTGGCTACTTTATGCATAATACTTTCGAGGTTTTCATTATCAAACATAAAAAGGCCTTCTTTCCAGGCCAGGGCCTCTTCGGTTTCTACTGCTGTTATTTTAACCGACGATCCTTTTAACAACGATTGTTCGCCGGGTTTCAAAACTTTGGCCAGTACAGCTAAATTTCCCGATCCGGTAACAGGTGTAACCCTTACCGATCCTTCAACCAGTGTGGTTTTGGTATTTTCTTCGTTATTGTAACTGTTAATGTTGAAATGCGTACCCAAAACTTCTACCACCTGCGTTTCGGTTTTTACAGTAAACGGAACCCGCTGCCCCTGTGTAGTTTTTTTAGCCACTTCAAAATAGGCTTCGCCTTTAAGCTGTACCTCGCGACCTGTACTGGCAAAAGATGTAGGGTATTTTAAAGATGAAGCCGCGTTTAGCCATACTTTGGTACCATCGGGCAGGTTTATCTGGTACTGGCCACCTTTTGGCGTTTCTATAGTATTAAATTGCTGTTTCCCTGCAAGCCATTGTGCAGTGGCATTTTTAGCAGTATAAACCAACTCGCCCTTAGCTGTTTTGGTAATGCTTACACCTTGCTGTTCGGCTATTTTACCATTCTGTGTATCATCGAGCGAAATTTTAGCCCCATTGGCCAGTGTAAGAAAAGCTTTATTTCCGCCGGGTTTAATATCGTTTTTAACTAAATACCCAACACTTTGCATTTCGGGCTGACTGGTATTTTTGTATTGATATAAACCAAAGCCAAGCGCCAGCAAAATAACTGCTGCTGCAGCCCAGCCCCATTGCAGTTTTACTTTTTTAGGCGGATTGTTTCGCTCTTGTATGGTGCCCCACATGCTATCTCCAAGCGAAGCATAATCCGGTTCGGGAGCTAAAGCCTCAGGATTTTCGGTTACTTGCAGGTACCACGACTCTACAATAGCCACTTCCTCGGGCGTACAATGCCCGGCCAGATATTTTTCCAGTAATGCTTCAGCTCTTTTATGCTCCATAACTAACACTTATAGGTTGATGTATGGTTATGAACATTTGCCCGCGGCCAGGGCGTAGAAAAAAATAAAAAAAATAAAAAAAAATTAATCGGGTAAAATCAGAAGATCAAAACGAATAAACTGCCCAGTTTTAAACGGAGTATTTTTAAGGCATTATTCATTTGTTTTTTAACGGTTTTATCAGAAATATCCATGCGCACAGCAATTTCGCGATGGGATAAATGTGCATTGCGGCTTAGTTCAAAAACCTCGCGCATTTTTGCGGGCAGCTGCGCAACTTCGAGTTCGATGCGTTTGGCCAGTTCGCGGTTGCGTACCAAATGATCGGTGGTATTGTTGCCGGCTTCGATAAATTTTTCGAGCGAATTTAAATAGTTGTTTTTTACCTTTCCGCGCTGAAAAAGTTTAAGGATACTGTTGCGCACGGCGGCATACAGAAAACAGGATAAGGAAGTGTGGATTTCGAGTGCTTCAGATTTCGACCATAACATCACAAAAACATCCTGTACTACATCCCTCGATTCTTCGTCGTTTTGGAGTATTTTACGCGCATAACGGAACAACATGGCCCAGTAGCGCTGGTAAATTTCTGCATAGGCGCGGTGGTTACGCTCCTTCAGAAGTAGTAAAAGCTCATCATCAGTATTCAGATTATAATCACCCATTACCCTGCCTAAATTTCAATGCAAAAAAACCATTTAGATGTTAAATATACAATTCTATCCGTATTAACAATTTGTTAAGTATAAAAATAATTTTGTATACAAATACTAAATTACTTTTCGGGCTTATGCTAATTGAGCTGTTAAATTTGAACAATTTACCGCTGAAAAGCAATTGAACTATTTTTCTGGATAAACTTAAGTACCAAAAATCATTATCAGCCTAATTTTAATTACATTTAACCAAGTACAAACGATTATGAAAAGACTTTTTACCCTCCATCTTTTTGCTTTGGTTTTTCTCGGAACCCAACTTTATGCCCAAACTGATAGCCTAAAAAAACCTGTCGATTCTACACAGATTAAAAAAATGAACAGTGGGCTCGACCGGGTAAGCCAGTTATCGGCCGAACGGATTGCAGACTCCTTAAAACGCGATGTACTTCAAAAACAGGTAAATGCTTTGGGTAAAGGAGATGATACCGAACGTAACCGCTTGTTGCTCGAACTTGGCGCATTGAAAAAGAAAGATTCGCTTCAGCAAGTAAAGCAGGTAAAACAGATCGATTCGCTCAGGAAGTTTATTAAAGGAGTTCCCGTAGTTTTTAACCGCGATACGCTATTTTATATTTACGCCAAACTTGGCAGTTTCAGCGCAGCCGATCGTGCGCAGGCCATTGCCAACCGTTTAGAAAAAATTGCCGGTGGTACAACCTTCCATACCGATTCGCTAAAACTTAGCCAGGCCGAAAGCTCAATCGACCTGATTTATGGAAATAATTTGCTCCTATCCATCAACGAAGAAGATGCCATCTGGGCAAAAAAAGATATTAATACCCTATCAGCCGATGTTAAAGCTGCAGTAGGCAAATCTGTAATCAATTATCGCGATGAAAACAGCCTGCAGGTAATTATAAAAGAAATTTTACTCACCTTATTGGTAATAGCGGTGGTTATTGGCCTGGTATACCTGGTAAACCGGCTGTTTAGAACCCTCACCGCCAAACTACTTAAAAGCGAAGGGCGGTTTAAAGATGGCATCAGGATTAAGAATTATCAACTTTTAGATCCCGACCGGCAGCTTTGGGTAATCGGTGCCGCCTTATCTATTGCCCGGTGGATAATTATCATCCTGTTAATTTATCTGGCCCTGCCGGTGCTGTTTGGTATATTTCCATTTACCAAAGATCTTTCCGAAAATCTTTTGGCCTATATTCTGGGCCCTTTAAAAAAAATAGGAAGTGCCATTTGGAATTACATTCCCGATTTAATGACAATACTGGTATTGCTGGTGGTTTTCCGCTATGTACTGCGGTTTGTGCGCTTTATTAAAACAGAGGTAGAACGTGGCAAACTTACCATACCAGGCTTTTATAAAGATTGGGCCAACCCTACTTACCAAATCATTAGGGTACTTATTTTGGCCTTTATGCTTATTGTTATCTTTCCGTACCTGCCAGGCTCAGACTCTGGTGTGTTTAAAGGCGTATCGGTATTTATGGGCGTTCTGTTCACCTTCGGCTCGGCCGGGGCTTTGGGTAACGTGGTTGCCGGCCTGGTACTCACTTACATGCGGGCTTTCAGAATTGGAGACCGTGTAAAAATTGGTGAGGTAACGGGCGATATTATCGAGAAAACCCTTTTGGTTACCCGGGTAAGAACTATCCAGAACGAAGTAGTTTCGATTCCCAATTCGACTGTGATGAGCAACCACACCATTAACTACAGTGTAGAAGCATCAGAAAAAGGCCTCATTATACACACTACGGTTACCATTGGTTACGATGCGCCCTGGCGCCAGGTACATCAACTGCTTATTGATGCCGCACTGAGTTCGGATATGATAGAGGCCGACCCTAAGCCTTATGTGCTACAAACCAGCCTTGACGATTATTATGTTAGCTACTGCATAAATGCACACACCAAATCGCCCAATAAACAGGCCTTAATATACTCCAGCCTGCATGCCAACATACAAGATATTTTTAACGAAGCCGGCGTAGAAATTATGTCGCCACATTATAAAGCATTGCGCGATGGAAATGAAACCACCATACCTGCAGCGCATTTGCCAAAAGATTACAGTGTACCTGTTTTTAGAACAAGTACACGGATGGAAAATACTGACCCGAAAAAAACGGATTAGATTAACTTACATTTAAAACCGAAAACCAGCACATTACCTTAACGGTAACTGGTTTATTAAAACAAAAAAGGATTGCGGCCAGAAACGCAATCCTTTTTTATTTTAGCTTAAAAACCGCAATAACTGAGGGTTTAGCGTAAAAAACCTTCTATCTTTTACTTTATAATTCAGGAGATCTTTAAATCCACTAACCTATTCCTTTTTTGAAGGCAACATTCCAATACTGCACAAAATGATATGGCTACTATTCTAAACACTGCCTTTACTGTTTTATGGTTTTAGTTTTGTTATTATTGCCGCAAGTTTGATGAAAATTCAACTTAACATTATGAAAAAAATAGTATTTACTTTTCTCAGTTTCATCATCGCGCTAGCTACAGTAAATGCACAAAAAGGCATTAACTTTAATCGCATATACCCTGCCGGTGGAAGACTGCTCATGTGTGTAGACAGTTCGGCAAAAAACATTTATTACGCCAATGTATTTCCCAATCAACCGAATACTTTTTTTAGTTATGTACCCGAAGTAAGCCAGGTAAGTATCTCGATTAATTTTAGAAAAAATATTAACATACAGCACTATCGGTATACCATAATATCCGATAATAAACCATTGGTTGTAAATGAACTGATTAACGAAGCTCTGCTGAAAGATACCCATGCCGGGGGTGATGAAGAAATATTCCGTTCTGCAATACTGGGTACTTTTCCTGTAAAAGGCAAAATCATTACCGTATTGGTTTACAGCATCGAAAAACCACTCGATATTGAAAAATCGGTTCTTTATGGTAAGCCAATTCCAAAGGCAAAAATCAAAGGTATTAGAAAGCGCTTTACTATTGATAAAGGTGTTGATTACAGCTGGATTACCGAACCTAAGGATATAACAAAACTTATTTTCACCGAAAAAGATGACGAGCTAACCATCGTAAAAGACAGGTCAGATGAAGATTATATCTATTATATCTCAATAAGAGATAAGCAAACCAATAAGATAATCTTCGAATCAACTACCTGGGAGTATGGCGGCATAGTTGACGAACATGAGTTTTTACCCAACGTAAAAATCGACAGAAACATTTTCAAAAAATCTGGTGATTATGAAATTATTATTCAACCTTCATCATTTTCCCGCTATAACATGCCGCCAAAGGAAATGGAAAAGTACACAACCCGGCATACACTTTCTATCACTTTAGCGGAAGAAAACTACAGCAAACGAGAACTTTTTATATATGCATTTATTGTAGCATTACTTATTGGATTAGTGTTTCTCGTTGTTCTTTACTTCGTTAAAAAACGAAACAAAAAAAAGCTGGAAGAAAATGAGCAGCAAAAAAACAGCGCAAAGCTGCAGCTTAACTACGTTCGTTCGCAGTTAAACCCTCATTTTTTGTTTAACGCGCTCTCAGGCATTCAAAATTTAATGAACAAGAACGAGATAGATAATGCCAATAAATACCTGTCTAAATTTGCGCGCTTAACCCGCAATGTACTCGATGACAGGGAACTGATCAGCTTATCGCAAGAAAAAACTTTATTGGATGATTACCTGCAAATGGAGCAGCTGCGTTTCGGCTTTACCTACGAAATTAAGCATGCCGAAAATTTAGATTTAGCGATTATAGAAATACCAGGCATGCTGCTGCAACCTTTTGTAGAAAATGCTGTAAAACATGGCATATCGAAAAAAGCTGCTGACGGAAAAATTATCATCACATTTGTTGAACAGGGAAATGATTTGGTTTTAACAGTTAGCGATAATGGAAATGGTTTCGATACGGAAAAGAAGCACAATGGCTTAGGGCTCCAATTAAGTAATAGCAGAATAGCGTTATTGAATAATATTTATAAAGAAAACCGCTTTACCCTGGCCATACAAGCAACCCATAACGGTACTAAAATAAGCTTAACCTTAACCGATTGGCTATAACATGATGAGAGCAGTATTAATAGACGACGAAATTTCAAACTTAGAAAACCTGCAGGCATTGCTACTAAAGCATTGCCCGCAGGTAACCATAATAGCCACAGCTCAAAATGTAAGCGATGGGGTTAATGCCATTGCAAAACATTTACCCGATTTGGTGTTTCTGGATATACAAATGGGCGAACAAACGGGTTTCGAAGTATTAAAGCTGCTCCCAACACGTAATTTTGAAGTTATTTTTGTTACCGCTTACGATCAATATGGTATACAGGCCGTAAAATTTGCGGCGCTCGATTATCTTTTAAAACCTGTTGATATTGAAGAATTGAAGGATGCGGTAAATAAAGCCGAATGCAAACTGGCCACACAAACGGCTTCGCAGCTCGATTTTTTACTGCAACAATTAAAAAAGCCCGAAACCAATGTGAGCAAAATTGCCCTGCAAATGCAAAGCGAAATCAGGTATGTTACCTTATCAGAAATTGTGCGTTGCGAAGCAGACAATACTTATACGCATTTCTTCCTTACGGGCAATGAAAAAATATTGGTTTCTAAATCACTTAAAGAGTATGCAGATTTATTGCGCCCCAATGGTTTTTTAAGAACACACCAAAGCCATTTGGTTAATCCGAAATATGTAAAAAGCTGGTTAAAGGAAGATGGTGGCCTATTGCTCTTAACCTCCGGAGAAAAAATACCCATTTCTAAGCCGAACAAGGATACGGTAAAAAAAGCCTTGCAGCAGCTTTAACAACTCCCAGCTAAGCTAAGCACCCAGATCTTCTGACTTTTTAAACATATAAGACATTTAAGGGCATATGAGTAGCAAGCGACATGCTAAACGCCTGAAATTATTTGCATGTAATTTGTTAGTATCAACCTAGCGTGCAATCCTTCATCCAAAGCCCTTGGGTAAAAAGCTTTATTATGTCTTATTATATTTACTTCGATATTTTCCCACCCGATATTTAGTAAAAGGCTCTCTATTTTATCGATGTATTCTTTTAACTTGAATGGAGTTTTTATTTCACTAATTAGAGTGATCTTTAGCTTTCTATTTTTGTAATTGTTTATAAATAAATTATCAACTCCGCATTAACGATATTACTTTTCTGATCTATAACAAATACCCCAATCTGTTCTATTAATCATCAGCACCATTCCACCCTGCCACCCAGTTTCGTGTTGAAAACGTTAATTAACCGATGATTCTCCTCCCAGATTTTGCAGGAGCTGATCTCTATATAATTTGGATAAGGGAATCTTATTCCCTGCCACAATTACCTGGTGTTTCTCAATCCGTTCAATTTTCTGTCTGGAAATTATAAACGATTTATGAACCCGTAAAAACTGATCTGCGGGCAGTTTTCCCTGCAATTCAGTCAAGGTAATGCGTGTAAGGGTATGTTTACCAGTTTCATGCAAATCAACATAATTATCTTCAGCTTTGGCATAAACCAGGTTGCTAAACTTTATTTGCACCCAGTCATATCCATCCTTTACAAATAACGACTGCTCTTTATCCCTTTTTTTTATATCGTGCACCTGAAGTCTCATTTCGGCAAGCTGGCAAGCCTTTAAAAAGCGGGTAAAATTGATAGGCTTTAATAAATAATCTGTTGCAGCCAACTCAAAACCTTTTAATGCATATTCGGGGTAAGCGGTAGTAAAAATGACCAGAATTTCAGGATTTATCATCGAGGCAAATTCAATACCCGAAACATCGGGCATAGCAATATCAAGGAACACTAAATCTACCCGCTCATTTTTAATGTAAACCAATGCATCTGTAGCACTCAAAAACGTAGCATCGAGCGAAATAAAAGGTATTTTTTCGGCATGGGCACGAATAATATCATGCGCTACAGGCTCATCATCAACTGCAATTACTTTGATCATTTTATCAGTAATACTTGTTTAAGCTTCTTCATTAGTTCTTTCGGTTCAATATCTCTTGCTATAATTACACCTTTGGGATCAATGAGAAAACTCTGTGGAATTTTTCTGACACTATAAAGCTTGGCCACCTCATTTTCCCAATGCTTCAAATCCGAAACCTGGGGCCAGCTTAACCCATCGTTCTTTATTGCTTTTAACCATGCATCTTTTGCATCCGCACCATCAAGAGAAATACCCAAGATAGTAAAATTTCTATCCTTAAATTCATTATAGATTTTAACAAGCTCAGGATTGGCAGCTCTGCAAGGGCCGCACCAGGAAGCCCAGAAATCAATCAATATATATTTACCCCTAAATGAGGTCAAATTAACAGGATTGCCGGCTGTATCATTTTGAACAAAAACAGGAGCCATTGCACCTGGATTAAGGGCTTTTTGATCCGAAAGAAATTTCCGAAATTCTTTGCCCGATGGAGTATGTTGCAATCTTAAAGAAAGCCTGTTAAACATGGGTTCAATAACTGCAACATCAGGCGAGATTCCGGCATAGTCATTTAATGCAACTAAGGCGATAAAGCTGTCTGGATTATCGATAACGAATTTCCGCCTGATAGCCTGCTTAACCAAATTTAAACTATCTAATTTAATGTTCAAGGGCGAGTTTTTTGGCTCATGAGCTGTTTCGGCTAAATTACTGATCTTGTCGATTGCTGCATAAACCGGGCTAAGCAGCTGTTCCAGTTTAAAATGATCAGCATTGATGCCCTTCCCTACAAAACCTGCATCTGCAATTAAAGGGGTTGAGGTTTTTAACACTACCTGCCCCGGATAAGTATACATGCGCAATAAATCTGGTTTATCGTGTTGTTTTTTAATCATTCCCGATAAACCAATATTGTTAGTATCGCAAACAAGGGTACTATACCTTGGTCTATCTATATTACCTTTAAAAACAAACAAGCCATTAGTCTGCATTGCAGAATCGATTATTTTTTTACCATTTACCTGGTATAGCAGGTAAATTTTAGCCATTGCGGGCATTTTTGTTGCAGTTATTTTAACTGTAAATAACGAATTTTTGGTCTGAGCTACAGACATAAGGGGAACTGCTGCACCGCAAAGCAGTAACATTACTTTTTTAAGCATGATTACGAAAATTGAATGATGTGTTTAAGAACTGAGTTTCAACCTAAATGAAACATTATAAGCTAAACCGGTGTTTTGATGATCTAAGCGATAACTATCCGGATAAAGAAGATCGAGACGTTTAATTGTATTTTTTATTCCTGTATTATTGCCACTAACCTCTGTACGGTTCTGAACAATGGTATTAAACACTTCCATGTGCAGCTCGTTTTTATCCACAACAATCTTTATCCGAACTTCGCAGGGTGTATCTATACTTATACCGTATTTAAAAGCATTTTCAATAAAAGGCAGCAGCAATAGCGGTGCTATTTTCTGTTGATTATGATGATCATCAGAATCAATTTGACTGCTGATTTTGATATTATCTTTTATGGGTAAGCGTAGCTGCTGAAGTTTGAGATAGTTTTCCATAAACTTCAGTTCATCCCCAAGTTGAACAAAATTTTCTTGCATTCCATGTATAGTGTAACGCATCATATCCGACATGGTATCAATGCCCTGGGCGGTATTGGGTGCTTTTTCTTTTAAAGCGGTACCGTAAAGATAATTTAAGGCATTGAATAGAAAATGTGGATTTAGCTGGGCCTTTAAAGCATGCAATTCATTCTCTGATTGCTGGATTCTTTGCAACTTTTTATTTCTATTTTGAAGGTAATAATCTCTCACTATTGTATAAACAAAAGCATAAACTGCTATATATAAAATAGGTTCAACAGCAGAAAGTTTACCTTGCTGCTTAAAAACGTTCGGACGTAAATAAACAATTCCTGCACATGAGATCATTCCGGTTAATAAACATCCTGCTATAAAAACAATGAAATGGCGCT
Source organism: Pedobacter sp. KBW01 (assembly GCF_003852395.1). Lineage (NCBI taxonomy): Bacteria > Pseudomonadati > Bacteroidota > Sphingobacteriia > Sphingobacteriales > Sphingobacteriaceae > Pedobacter > Pedobacter sp. KBW01. Next base: position 81,140 of record NZ_QAJQ01000009.1, on the reverse strand, counting down.
TTTTAAAAAGAAATTGCCTTACTACTTCAGTCAAAAAGATAAAAATTGCAACAACGAATAAATCACTATTTAAATTGGTAGCATATTGCCAACCTGTTACAGGAGTACCATCGGTATTGTAGATGTAATTACCCCAGATATGTACATGATACAAATAAGGAATTAACGTAAATGCAGTAATTGCAATCCACATAATTAAAAAGTGGGCAATCCAGTTTATCAGTAATTTTTTAAAAGCGGCTAACATATATTTCTTTTGGTTCGGATCAAAGGACGCAAACTAAAAGAATAATATATAATTAATGTGGCAAGTGCTATTAAATATGTGGTGAGTAATAAAATAAGTAGCGGCTGTACTTTTTTAAGGAAGAATATAAACCGATACCATTTAACAAAGCAGCGTTTGGCAAACACCAAACGCTACCCCAATCTGTTCCATTAATGATCAGCGCATCTTTCACCACAATTTGTTATTTCAGCCAGCGTTGTGACCATTTTAACTGTGGCACTTTTTTATGTCCGTTAAAATTTGTCCACAAAGTTGTGGCCCTTTTTTCTGTGACAGTTTTTTTTGTCACAGAAAAAATTGTCACAAAATATTTTCATCGGATGGGCTAAAATCCGATTATGGTTTATTATTTATACATTAATTGGAATTTCACCAATAGTAGATATACTGGCTTTTAACTGATTTTTAAGCTTTTTTCCTTTTAATGCTAATAATCAATTCAATTAATGTTTTTCTTTTCGGGCTAAAAAGGAATGCTTATCTAAACTATGTTTAACAGAACAACCATGTTTGGAGCATTATAGCTAATAATTTTATTAAATTCAATCGAATAAATACTCCGATAGCCTTGAAGGGTAAACAGCTAAAAGAAGTGGCAGCGCCTTACCCGTAATCCCAACGAGCTCCCTTAAAGTCATGCAAAAAATTACCAGTTTATTTTGGCCTTCCTTTAGTTTAGTCGCCTTGCGTATTTTTGAGTAATGGGGGATTGATGTAAAATTCTTTAGAGATTCGTGTAAGATTTCATAGGGTTGATGTAAAATTTAGCATTGACTTAATTTAACGCTACCGCTTACACACATCCTTAACTACATTTGAACCATCAGATAATGGGGAATTGACTCAACACTACCCTGGAACTAATCATTATTAATCTAAATTAATCGAATTCTAAAAATGAGAATTATTAACACTCTGTTGCAGCCTGCGAAAAAAATTTTCAAAGGCATGTTCGCAATGTCTGTGCTCTACGCCATTGCATTTGTATGCGTATTTGTCTTTGATTCCTGTAAAAAAAATGACCTCGTAAAAGACGACCACGGCCTGGCAAGAACCCGTTTTATGAATGCCCTGAAAACACAGAAAGAGAAGGTGGGAAGTACTGCCTTTGGCGCCTATGCATTAAATAATAAATCCCAGATCGGCGGTGGGAAGGGAAAACTGATGGTTGAAAATCCCAATAATCCGGTTTATGAACCCATATATGTCGACTATCCTCCTGGCACAAATCCTGAAATTTATCCGATCCAGGCAGTCAACAACGTTTCACAGCTAGCAGAACTATTGTATGCTACAGACGGAACCGTACAATATGAGCCAACACCAACCAATTCTGGAAATACAATAGTTGTCGATGTTCAAGCTATTAATCAGGCACTAGACCCTGTAATATTGGAGGCAAAACAATATTTGTATGCAAAAGGGTTTACACCCAATGATATTACCGATATGATAGCAGAACATAACGGTACCCAGCAAGATTTGGTTCCATTCGTAATTGGATTAACCTGGGCCGAAACACAGGCACCAGTAGAAATCACTAAAAACTATAATCCTTTTATCAGCACAGCTAATGCGAAATTAAATGCACAGGATTACATTAATTGCGCAGTAGCTGCTTTGGGAGTAGATATCCTATATGCGCTTAGCCAGTCTACCTTGTCGACATGGTCTATTCCATTAATGAAAAAAGCCTTTGGAACCGTAGCTAAAAAGGTATTGGGCCCAATTGGAGTCGCAATTACTATAGCCAGCTTTGGCTTCTGTCTTTACGCTACTGACCACATACAACAACATTAAATATGAACATAGCTTATTTTCTTTTTGGTTTTTTTATTGTGATATCTTTTGCCAAAAAGATAAATGATATCATTAGAGATATTAAAAAGAATAATACTGGCAAACTAAAAGCGGATGCTTTCTTTTTAGGACTCATGATTTTGGCAACAATCATAGTGTTTTTTGCACTCTCGAATCTAAATCATAGCACCTAAAGTTCATATTACAATTAAATCCCCCCATTATCTGATAGGCATATACTTTAGTGATATCCATAAAACTAACTCCGGATTAACGATAGCAATAATGTGTTGCCAATTTAGCAATACCGATAAAAAATAAAGCCTTAACAATTTCTTGTTAAGGCTTTTGCTTAGCCCAAAGCAATCCCGACGATTGATTGAGTCTTGGCGTTAAGCGTTTTTTGGTTATTATTTTTTTGCTACGATTTTGATAAAGAATTTAACCTGGTTCGAAATGGTTAGGTCGCCAGACTCATCAAAGCGCTTTTCTGATCGATAATAGATACCCCAATCTGTTCGGTTAAGAATCAACGCACCATTTATCTCTACAGTTCCGTCCATACCATCTTTAAAATACATTTGGGCAGGAAAAGTAACTGTCTTCGTAATACCTTCGATGGTGAGCTTCCCTGTAACTTTTATATTTTCATGATTACCGCTTTCGACCTTCGTAATGGCAAATGTAGATACAGGGAATTTTTTGACATCAAAAAAATCAGGTAGTTTATTGTGCGGCCCTTCATCTTCAAATATTTGCTTAATGGTATTCATGTCAACATCTACCGCACCGCCCACCAGCTCACTGTTTTCGATAGACAATTCTCCTTTTAATATAGCTACGTTACCCGTACTCGAACCATCACTAATTAACTTAGTGCCTTCCCATCCACCCAAATACATAGATGCTTGCCATACAATAGCACTTTGTTTGGTATCTATGCTATATTTTTTCTGCCCCACTTTACTATAAAAGTCGGTAATGGGTTTCCCCTGCCCTGCATAACGATACACCCCGGTGGCATCTCCAAACCAAATACTTCCGTCGTTAGCTTCTAAAAGTCCAAAGAAAGCCTTGCCCGACATGATTTCGGTTACAACGGGTTGCTTACTATACAACGATTTTGCATCGTAACGGGTAAGTGCCTGAACACGCGCATTAGCCGGATTTACCGAACCGGTAGTCCAGATGTTTCCTGCTTTATCCTGAATGATGGCATAAGCTCCTCGTTGCGATACTTTAGTAAAGGTACCACCAGTTGAAGGGTCATAACGCCAAAGGCCACCGGTTTGGCTTACGTTAAAGCCGTTGAAACCACTGAGCCAAATATTGCCTTTTTTATCTTCCATTATACTCCAAACATCGAGAAAGGGTTGGCCGTTATGGGTTAAAGTGGTATATTTTTTTCCGTCGTAAACAAAGGCATCGCCCCTTGTACCAACCCACAATTTGCCGGTTTTATCTTCAATGATGGTAGTGATATCATTATTCAAGTGTGCGTCTTTATAAAAAAGCGGGGCGTTTGGAGATTTAAAATTCCGAAAAGATTGCCCTTTCGGCAGGCTGGCATCGTAATGACTTATACCGGCCCCGGTGCCGAACCAAATAACGCCGGCCTTATCTTCATAAACACTCATCACCCGGTTATCGGCAAGCCCATCTTTGGTAGTAAAATGTTGAATGGATTTAGTGCCTGCACTGAGCGCAGCCGAATTGTTGTAATAATAAACGCCCGAATCGGTAGTGGTGAACCAGATATTTCCCTGCCGGTCTTCCAAAACATCCCAGAACCGGTGCGAACCTATTTTACTGCTAAGGTTAGTAAAAGTTTTCCCCTTCCCTTCGGGCAGGCGGGCATCGTATCGAAAAACATCTCCATATGATAAGTTGTTGGGACCAGCAATTAAAATGGTACCATTGCTGCCTTTTTTGATATTACGAACCATGATGTTAGGCCCTATGTTTTTAATCTCGGTGCCGACAGCGCTCTGGTTGATGCCTGTTGGTACCTTGGTTTGCCTTTGGGCACAGGCAGTGAGCAAAACAGACATTAAGCACAAAGCATATACGTGTATGTATTTCATAATTTTTATTTATTGATCTATAGCATTGATTCAACAAATCTACCTTGATATGCTTCGCTGCAACGAATTTGGATTGTAAATAATAATGTAAATTTTGTAAATAAAGTGGTTACATGCAGCGTGGTAGCTTAAATGTACACTACGTTGTTCCCGACTGCGTTGCACTCCACTCGAAATTACGATCCCCTTTGGGCTGATTTTGTCATTCCAACTCCTGTGTTTTTAAAAACTGACCTCTCGCAGTGACGATTCTCTTAGAGAAGCCTGACACCTAACTGTCCGCAGTCTTCCGCAGGAGTTCTACGGATAACTAAGAAAACAAACAGCCAATAAGTAATTGCAGATAAGAAATTGGAATTTTAACCGAAGATGCAGAGATTAGCCATTATTTTGTATCCCAATCATATTGGCCAGCAGCGAATGGAAGAATTACAACGAAAGATCAGCAAAAATTTAATTAGGGTTAGCATCCTTATGGTGATACTTTTAGGCCTTGTTATAGCTTTAGTTTTAACAAGGACAAACCAACATGCTTCATTTTTGATTGAAAGAAACACTAGCCGGAAAGAAAAAAAGCAGGATAGCCAACCGGCGTCAATCTGGAAATCGCCTGATGTAGCTGCCATTAACGATCCGCAGGAGAAAGAACTGGTGAGTTATGGCCGGGAACTGATTGCCAACACAGCCAAATATCTCGGGCCCGAGGGTACAGTAGGCAGGCACAGCAACCGCATGAACTGTCAAAACTGCCACCTGGATGCAGGAACTAAACCATTTGGGAACAATTACGCGGCTGTATTTTCTACCTACCCCAAATTCAGGGCCAGGTCGGGCACAAAAGAAACCATAGTTAAACGCATTTCAGATTGCTTTGAGAGAAGCCTGAATGGTACAGCGCCCGATAGTACAAGCAGGGAGCTGAAAGCCATGATTGCCTATATCAGTTTTTTGGGAAGTGATGTAAAAAAAGGAATTTCGCCTCAGGGTAGTGGTATCCAAAAACTTACTTTTATGATGCGGGCAGCAGATCCCTTAAAAGGAAAATTGATCTATCAGGCTAAATGCGTTTCCTGCCACGGCCGTAATGGCGAAGGCCTGCCCGCTGCAGGCAAAAAAACATTCACCTATCCGCCTTTATGGGGACCAGATAGTTACAATGATGCAGCCGGTCTTTACAGGCTTTCAAATTTTGCGGGTTACATTAAAAATAATATGCCTTATGGCGCCAGTTATAAAAACCAGCTGCTCAACGATGAAGAATCGTGGGACCTGGCGGCCTTCGTAAACAGCCAGTCGCGACCCCATAAAGATCAGCACAGCGACTGGTCGGATAATTCGAAAAAGCCAATAGACTTTCCCTTTGGGCCCTATACGGATCAATTTACCGAAGTACAACATAAATACGGCCCTTTTAATCCCATTAAAAAAGCCCATCTTAAAAATTTATAAACAACAACATGAAAAATTACCAATTACTCCCGATAGTGGTATTCAGCTTTTTAAGCTTAAATTTATCTGCCCAGCAAAAGCAAACCGACCCCAAAAGTTTTCACGGAGCAGTAGCAACAGCTAAACATTATAAAGCGGTTTATCAGCTCAACACTGATGATGACAAAAAAATAATGGGTACATTAAAGAATATTGCGAATTCACTTGAAGACCCGCGTTTAAAAGGAAAACTGGAGCTTGAACTGGTTGTACATGGTGCTGGTGTAGCCGCATTTAAGAAAGGTTCGGCATACGAGCAGCAGCTGCTCGCGCTGCAAAAGGCAGGCGTAATTCTGGCAGAGTGCGAAAACACGCTGAGGGAGCGAAACATTTCAAAAGACGAACTCTTTGATTTTATTTCTTTTGTTCCCAGTGGAAATGGAGAGCTCATCATCCGTCAGCAGCAAGGCTGGGCCATTATACATCCTTAAACATACCATGTCAGCTATCATAACTAACACTCCCATTAAAGGTGCCAAAGCAAAAGCTGGTACGACTATAAAGACATGGGTTAGGTTTGCAAAAAACAATAAATGTACGCATGATCGCTTTCATCCTCCTGGCACCCGCAATGTGGCATGTGCATTTCCATATCAACATCAATTAAAAACAAAAAAGGATTTAACTTAAATCGCAATATTTTTATAAATACCTCATTTTTTTCATTTCAAATGATATATTTGCAGCACAAACCCAGGTGGCGAAATTGGTAGACGCACCATCTTGAGGGGGTGGCGCTGGCAACGGCGTGGCAGTTCGAATCTGCTTCTGGGTACAAGGAGTTTGGTTTTTACCAAACTCTTTTGTTTTTTATAGCAAGGTAACGGCCTGGTAATTCGACCAAATATTGCTCACCGAAGCTAAATAAAGCCTTAAGCAGGTATCACTAGCGTTTTTACTGCATTAAGATTGCCAGTCAAGCTGGCAATGACGGATAGTGTAAAGGAAATTTAAAAAGATGTGTCCACACGATAACTTAAAGAGCGGAAACAATTATTTACAATTCTATTTTTAACCCATCATAAGCCAAACGGATCGAATCAGGCAGATTTTGCTCCACATCGGCATGTTTACCCAGGTTATGGCTAATGTGGGTAAGGTAAGTTATCTCTGCGCCCACTTTCTCTGCAAATGCCCTGGCCTCGCCAAGCGTAAAATGCGAAATATGTGCCTCGTTTTGCAAAGCGTTAATCACCAATATTTTCGTGCCTTTAATTTTTGCAAAGCTTTCTTCCGAAACTGTTTTGGCATCGGTAATGTAAGTAAAGTCGCCAATGCGGTAGCCACTAATGGGCAACAAATGGTGCATCACTTCAAAAGGCGTTATGGTAGTCTCTCCTATTTTAAAATCTTCATCATTGGTTACCGTATGCAGGTTAATCTGTGGTAAACCGTGGTATTTCTTTTCGGCAAAAATGTAGTAAAACTCCCTTTTTAATGCAGTTTGTACCCTTTCGGTGGCATATACATCAATAACTTTGTGCAATAAATAATTAAAGGGCCTGATATCGTCTAAACCTGCAATATGGTCTTTATGTTCGTGCGTAAACAAAACCGCATCGAGGTTTTCAACTTTCTCGCGCAAAAGCTGGTAACGAAAATCAGGGCCACTATCTACCACAATGGTTTTATCGGCCGTTTCAATTAAAATAGATGTTCTTAAACGGTTATTCCGCTTATCTGTTGAACGACAAACGTCGCATTTACAAGCGATTACGGGAACGCCTTGTGATGTACCTGTGCCTAAAAATGTGATCTTCAAATTGCAGTTATAAAAGTGAACGGGCTATTTTGCTGCAATTTAAAGCTTTTTATTTAAATATCACTTTTGGAGCAACACCTGTCCATGATTTTGGCAGTTTATCTTCTTTAACATTAAACAGTCTGGCCACAACCAGCGCAGTATTTTTATTGCTGTTGTAAAAATCGGCTAAACCCAATTGCTTTATTTTAGGTCCAACTGCAGCCCAGGGCACCTGCATTTCGCGCATGCTTGTACCTCCATGTCCTTTATTTATACCACCATGATCGGTAATGAGTAGAAAGTGAGTATTCTTAAACAGATCTTTCGCCTGCAAGGCCTTAATTAAATCGCCTACTGCAACATCGGCCTTTTCAACCGCAGCAATATATTCGGGACCCATCCAACCGAAACCATGGCCGGCGTGATCGGTGTGCACACTGTACAGGAAAACCAGCGTTGGGTTCTTTCTGTTCGCATCCATAAAATTAACGGCCTTCTCATAATTTTGGGTATAGGCATCCTTTTCTTCAAAAGCCGATTCGTCCAGGTATTTTTTATTCATCGAATTTACCAGCTCCAGCCAGTTCCAGTAATAGGCCGTTTTAACATTGGGCACCTGCTCTTTCAATACCTTAAATATTGAAGGATAATAACCTTCCGCATCTTTATCTATCGGTTCGAGTTCATGCTTGGCCACCGTCCAGCTGTTATTGGTTACACCATGCTCTTCTGGCCCCGATCCGGTCAAATGGCTGGTCCAGTTGGGTAATGTTACTGATGGCATTACCGGTCTTGTAGTTACCGAAATAACCCCATCGGCAAAAAGCTTATCGATATTGGGATGCTTAATAGCTTTATAACCTTCGGCGCTAAAACCATCAAAACCAATAATAACTACCCGCTGCGCTTGCTGTGCGGTAGCTCTGCCCATTGCAGCAATTAATAAAACGGCTAAAAATGTGTGTTTAAAGAGATTCATTTTTTCTTGTTCTGGTGAATGTCAAAACTAACGATTACAAAACAAAATAAGTAAACAAAATTTAGTAAAACTAAACGGAAGAATAATATTTTTACATTGGAAGCTTGCGTAACAGCCTATATGTTAAAATAATTCGGTTTGTTGTAAAGAGAGGTAAAACTGACGCTGTTTTTCATCCAGCAGGTTTTCATCGGCAGTAGTTTGTTTTACCAGCGTTACCAGGGCAGCAATTTTACCTTCCAGATTGGAGAACTTGTTTACCACAATTACTTTATTGTGTTCTAACAGGCATGATCCGGTTCTGAAATTTCCTTTTTCGTAACGGACTTTATAACCCATTGCAAAAAGTAAGGTTTCTAATTTCTCTAAAGTATTGTTGGTAAGTGGCAATGACATTAGAACAAATGTAAACAATAAGAAATAGTTTGCGGCGAATAAATGGTTAATTATTTTAACTGGTTAATTGTGGGAGGGTGTTCGATAAAGGTTAACAAATTTAAATCATAACTATAAAAAGATTAATGATAAAAAATAAGAGATGCTGAAATAAATTCAGCATGACGATGGAGGACATGGAATGGTGAAGGTCCTTCGACTCCGCACAGAATGAAAATGTAATCGGATTGGCATAACGCATAAAAAAAGGTTCAGCTGTTTCCAACTGAACCTCCAGGTTTCATCCCGCATTTGCGGAGATAACAATTATCTTAAGTCTACCACTTCAACACCAGGATATTTTTTGGCATCGAAAGCGAAGGTAGTTTCTGGTACATTTACATTTGGCGAAAAAGTTCTCACGTTGTAAGTGTATTTGTTTCCGTTTTTATCGAACAATACTACATTAGCAATTTGCTTAGCGGTTTTATCGATGCTTAAACGCACTTTAAAGATCGATTTTTTAGCATCAGCCGGCGTTAAATCAATCATTTGGTAAGTTTTAGCCCCTGCTTTTTCTTCACCAGTGTACACGTATTTAAATCCTTTTTCGTAAACCGTAAAAATTTTAGCAGGGTTAATGGCATCGCCACTGTTATCTACGTTGCTTACCTGTACTTCTTTATCTTTTTTAAGGTAAGTCCATTGGCTTTTGCCATCGCTAAACAACTCCTGGTTGGTCATAGCCACTTTATACTTGTTAGAGTTGGCTTTAACATATAAGGTACCTTGCTGGGTTTCTTTTACTTTAGCTTTTGGATTATCCAAAGTGAAAGTAAAATCTGTTTTAACTACATTGTACGATTTGTATTTCTTGCTTACCTCAGCTAAAATCTCTTTAGCTTTCGCATCAGTTTGAGCATAAGTTGATGTTGTAAAAGCAACTACAACCATTAATGCTGAAATTAATTTCTTCATCTTTTCTTTTTTAATTTTCTTTCTTTTGTAACGTTAGAGTAGATTTTTTGGTATTGGTTTAATCTAATCTTTGTTATCCATACTATTCAAGAATTGTTCCAAAGAATATTCGTCGGGATATAAAACTTCGCGGGCCTTACTTCCTTCAAACGGCCCAACAATTCCGGCAGCCTCCAGCTGGTCGATAATGCGGCCGGCACGGTTGTAGCCTAATTTCAGTTTACGCTGAATTAATGAAGTTGAACCCTGCTGGTGCATTACAATCAGCCTCGCAGCATCTTCAAAAAACTTATCGCGCTCATTCGGGTCAAAATCGGCCTTGCCACCCTCACCTGCTTCATCTATATATTCTGGCAACTGATAAGCATCTGAATAACCACGCTGGTTACCGATATACTCCGAAATACGATCAACCTCTGGTGTATCAACGAAAGCACACTGTAGCCTGATTAAGTCGCTACCCGTTGATAAAAGCATATCTCCACGACCAATCAGCTGATCGGCACCACCGCTATCGAGAATGGTACGCGAATCGATTTTTGATAAAACCCTAAAGGCTAACCTTGCCGGGAAGTTGGCTTTAATGGTACCAGTAATAATATTTACTGATGGACGCTGCGTTGCCAATACCAGGTGAATACCAATGGCACGGGCCAGCTGAGCCAAACGTGCAATTGGCGCTTCTACCTCTTTACCGGCCGTCATCATTAAATCGGCAAACTCATCTACTACCAAAACAATAAATGGTAAGAAACGGTGACCATTATTTGGATTCAGCTTGCGCTTGATAAACTTATCGTTATACTCTTTTAAATTTCTTACCTGTGCATCTTTCAACAAATCGTAACGCTGATCCATCTCAATACAAAGCGAGTTTAAAGTATTTACTACTTTCTTTGTATCGGTAATAATGGCATCGGCCTCGCCCGGTAGTTTAGCTAAAAAGTGCCTTTCAATACGGTTAAAAAGGGTTAACTCTACCTTTTTCGGATCGACAAGTACAAATTTTAACTGTGCCGGGTGTTTCTTAAATAAAAGCGAAACCAGGATAGAGTTAATACCAACTGATTTACCCTGCCCTGTTGCCCCTGCTACCAGTAAGTGTGGCATTTTAGCCAAATCGGCAATAAATACTTCGTTACTGATGGTTTTACCTAAGGCAATTGGTAAATCCATGGTGTTTTGTACCCATTTCTCCGTATTTAAAATGCTGCGCATCGGCACCATTTCAGGGTGCTGGTTTGGCACTTCGATACCAATTGTACCTTTACCCGGCATTGGTGCAATAATACGGATACCTAAAGCAGCCAGCGATAGGGCAATATCATCTTCCAGGTTCTTGATTTTCGAAATCCGCACACCCGGCGCCGGGATAATTTCGTAAAGTGTAACGGTTGGACCAATTGTAGCCTTAATTTTATCAATTTCGATATTGTAATGGTTAAGGGTTTCTACAATTTTATTTTTATTGGCTTCCAGTTCTTCGGCATTTACCGAAATTTTGTTGGTACCGTAGTTTTCCAATAAATCAACCGTTGGGTATTTGTAGCCCGATAAATCGAGCTTCTCGTCATAATTACCAAACTGTTCTACCAAATCATCCGATTTAATTTCTTCTTCTGTTTTCTCGATGGTAAAAGCAGGTTCTTTTTCTTCTTCTACAGTAGGCTCAACAACCAAAGGCATGGCCGCTGCTGCTGCTGCACCGGCTAATGGCAAGTTGGTAGCCAAAGGCGATAAAATTACCGGAGGGGTTACTTCTTCTTCGGGTTCTTTTTCTTCGAAACGGCTAGGCTGTAAGGTTACATTTTGTGGTTTACGCTCATTGCCAAGTGGCTTTTCGCGCACCGGAAATTCAATGGGTTCTGAAGGCTCTTCGTAAACATTTTCTCTGCCTGCATGCTGCGACCTCACTTCGTTTACAAAATCAGGTACTTCCGAATCGAGGTATACTTCTTTTTCTTTACGCTCAGGGAATTTAAAATCGATGTTATAGGCAATAATTAAAATGGTTAAACCGGCAAAGGCAATTAAACCTGCAACACCGGCAGCACCAATTTGCGCGGCCAATAATTTATTGCACCAGTAACCAAATTCACCCTCGAGGTAATGAGGCGATTCTGACCAGAAACTGTGTGCAAAACCTAAGGTTAGTGAAATAAATAACAAAAAGAAAAAGCTGTAGCCTAATGTTTTTGAGATAGAAAGGATTTTAACTTTAAACAATAAGCGGTAGCCAATAATAAAAAAGGCTAGTACAAATAAGAATGAGGCAATACCGAACCACTCGTAAATAAACTGGTGCGATAGTAAAGCACCAAATTTACCCAGCCAGTTTTGCACTACCGGAGTGGTTACCCCTGCATTTTTTAGTTCTTCGGCTGTTTTAAATAAATTTCCCCAACCGCCATTTGCATCTATTACATAACTCTGGTCGTCCTGCCAGGTAAATAAATAAGAAGTAAAGGCAATTAAAAAATAAAGGGAAAGGATTACAAAGAACAGTCCCAAAATCTTTACTGCACGTCCATCCGACAGGTCGAAACGGGGCAGAAACTCCCTTTTTTCTTTTGGCTGGCGGTTTGATGTCCCTCTGCCCGATGCATTTTCAGCACCTTTATCTCTGAATGTGTTCGTTTTAAACTGATTACCCCTTGCCGACATTTTCTATCCTAAGTATTTTTTGATCAACAAATATAAAATAACTGATACGAGTTTTCTATTCCCCATTAAATTAAATAAAAATATTCGTTGGGATATTAAACCTTAAACAAAAAATATAGTCTATTATTTTAACAACACGCAAGTTGTTACGTTTTATCATAAATGAAACGGATTTTGTTTTAGGTTTTATCCCGTTTGACCTGGAGAGGTGAGACGGGATTTTTTATGCGCTTAGCTTTTAAAGCAATACATTTAAAATCGCTGTCAACAAACCATAGGAACTTTTTAATTTCTGCAAAATATCAAATGAACGGTGTAGACACCGCCCAAGACACCCGTTTAGTGGTAGGTGCCCTCACCCACTTGATAGACCTTTGAATTTTTTATTCATTTTTAAACAGTTTCTTAGAAAATTAGATAATTATTTATTTTTTGTTAATTTAAGTCGATTTTTTATACAATACTATGGGTATAACGCAGCTAGAAGAACAAATTGAAGCCGGCAACTTAAATGCTGTAAAGGAAATTTTGGTACAAAACCCCAGATTGGCCGTTACCGATACATCGCACCACATTTCGCCATTATTATTGGCCTGCTATTATAAAAAGCAGGAGATTGCCGATTTAATTGCAGAATTTGTTGATCAGCTTACCCTGTTCGAAGCCTGCGCAGTTGGTAAATTTGATGCCGCTACCCTATTGATTTTTCAAAAACCCGAGAGTGTTAACGAGTTCTCGGATGATGGCTTTACACCGCTGGGCCTGGCCTGCTATTTCGGGCATGAAGATTTAGCCCGCTTTTTGGTATTAAAAGGTGCTGATGTAAATTTAGCTTCGAAAAACGGATTCAATGTTTTCCCCATCCACTCGGCGGTTGCGGCAAACAATTTTAACATTACCAAAATGCTTTTAGAAGCCGGGGCTTACCCTAACGTTTGCCAAAAAGCTGGCCTGGCACCTTTACACACTGCTGCGCAACTGGGCAATATTGAGCTTATTATTTTATTGCTGGAGCATGGCGCCGAAGTTTCGTTGCGCATGGAAGGCGGAAAATTACCTGCCGATTTAGCTGCAGAGAAAGGCTTTAACGAAATTGCTGAAATTTTGAGAGACGACGATTAAATTAGTTTTCAGTTACCTATAGTAGAAAATAGCGAACTTAGAACTTCAAACTGCGTATTGGAAACTGCAAACTATGAACTGAGAGCTGCAAACTATGAACTGAGAGCTGCCAACTGAAAACTACTCCCAAACCCTTAGCCTCATGCGCTTCATATAGGTTCTGATGTCCAAAACCACGGCTGCCAGAAAATAAAATAGTATGGGAAAACCTACAGCCAAAAAAGACGAGTAAATAAAAAACAGGCGGACTTTTGCTGTGCTCATGTGTAGCTTGTTAGCCAGATAAGTAGAAACACCAAAACTCTGCTGCTCAAAATAGGTTATAATTCTTTGAAACATTTTAAGCTTATTTTAACACGCTTTAATTATCATATCAACAGATAAAATAATAAATAACCAACGCTATAACATTGGTTTTCTTATTCTAATTTATAAATAATAATTGGTTAAACAGGTAAAATCGGTTTCTAATTATTCTAAAATCAGCTTTTCGAAATCCTGTTTATCTTCATGTTTGATAAAAAGAATCTGCTGTTCTTCCAGTCCTGAAAATTTCTTAACCAGTTCGGCCTTAAATTTATGCAGGTCAACGTCTTTATCCAGAATAACCGTTAAGGCATCAGCATTGCCCCTAACTTCTATAATCTGATTAGGATAAAGTTCTTTTAATTCGTGCGGAAATTCCATAATTATAAAACGGTTAGGGTAAATCTTTTTGTTTAAGCCTGTTTTAAAATCTTAATACCAATACCACAAGTTAAACATTTTTTCTGGTCGCAATATTGTTTTTTCAATTGTAAAATACCTTGCGATGCAAATGCACTTTCAATTTGAACTCCTGCTGCCAAAAATTTACTTTTTATAGCGTTTTCTTCGGCGGACAAACTTTCTAATAATTTTATTGCCCTGCTCTGGTAAAATGGGGTATCGGTGTATTTTCCATAGGCAAATAAAAACAAGGCTACCGTATTTAACAAAATATTATCAACAGATGTTTTACCTAATTTGTGTTTTTACGCCCTCAGCTTCCTTTTTAAAATGATAGTGCGATTTCCAGTAATCGTTTACGGGCAATGCTTCGAATAAAGTATGTAATTCGACAACCTTTCTTATTTCGATAATTTTAGAAAAAAGGTGATTGGATTTTAAAATTAATGTGGCAAATTGTGCCAGCCTGATGGTTGGAAAATTCTGTGGCCGCATGCACATAAATTTCCAGATGGATATTTCGAGCGGCTTAATGTTGTATTTCTTTTCCAGAAACTCAAATTCGGCTTTTAATTTTTAAGGATAGGCTCCGGTAAACTGATCTTTTAAAAACTCGGCAGCACCAAAAACCAAAGCCTCAATTTGCAAGGGATTATCTTAGTGTTTGGCATAAATGTTTTGTGGAACGGCCTTGGCAACCAGTTCAAAGGGTAATGCATTTACCTTAAAGCCAAAGTTCCGTGCCATAAAGCGATAAAAAGTTTCATCCCAATCGCGATTCAATTCGCTCAATGTTTCGTTAATAGCGCTGGTTTTCTCTTCAAAACGCGCTACCAGTGTTCTGGATAAAAATGAATCGACAATTAAACGGCCTACACACTCAATCTGAGCCACACAAGGGAAATCGGTTAGGGTTAAAAAAAGGTTTTCGTATTTGCTGATTAAACTGGCTGCAATCCGGTTTTTCAGTGCTAATACTGGCAGTACAGTACCATCTATACGTTTAATCTCTATGTCATGCTCATAAACCACATGGAGAATTACATTTCCATAACTATGATCTTTGTGGTGGTTGTGTTTTAACCAATCAGACGATTTGAGGTGTATTTCGACACTTCCGGCCCAGAGGTATTGCCAATCTTAATTTTGGCATGGTAAAAATCGGGGTCTGCATTTCTGTTCAGTAATCCGGGATTGATGATTTCCAGTTTTTCGCCATCGCAGGTTTGCAGCCCGTTGTTATCAAACGATCTGAACTGCCATACGTAATGAAGAAAATCTTCCGGAAAATTCATTATTGAAGATAATTAATTGATTTCGCTAAAACTAACTTATAAGTTTAATTTTAATGCCCGAAAACCCGTATGTACTTACCTCTAAATAGATTGCTTCGTCGTTCCTCCTCGCAATGACGTAAGTTCTTCGTCATTGCGAGCCGATTTTTCATCGGCGAAGCAATCTAATATAGTTAACATAAATTTTTAGAGACCGAATAATAAAATTACACCAATTCAGCCTCAATCAATATCTGCTCCATTTCTTTTTGCAGTTTCAAGGCTTCTTCTCTTGCCCTTTCAGCAAAATCTTCGCCCTGGCTGGCATAAATAATTCCTCTCGATGAATTGATAAGTAAGCCACATTGTGCATTTAAACCATATTTGCATACTTCATTTAAATCGCCTCCCTGTGCACCAACGCCAGGTACCAAAAGAAAATGGTTAGGTGCCAGTTTGCGTACATCGCCAAATGCTGCACCGCGGGTTGCGCCCACAACATACATCATTTGCTCATCAGTAGCCCATTGTTGCGATGTTTTAAGTACCTTTTCGAAAAGCCTGTCTTCACCAATTTCCTGCAATTGGAAATCGGCATGACCAGTGTTTGAAGTTAAGGCCAAAAGAATAACCCATTTATTTTCGAAAGTTAAAAAAGGAGTTACCGAATCACTTCCCATGTAAGGGGCAACGGTAACCGAATCGAAACTCATTTCGGAAGATGCGGCATTAAAAAATGTTTCTGCATACATGGCCGAGGTGTTTCCTATATCGCCACGCTTGGCATCAGCAATAGAGAAAGTATCTTTAGGTATATATTTCCAGGTTTCGATCAAAGTTTCCCATCCTTTTTTACCATAACACTCATAAAAGGCGGTATTGGGTTTGTAGGCCACACATAAATCCTGGGTTGCATCTATAATCTGCTTATTGAATTCTAAAATCGGATTTTCATATTTCAACAGGTGTTTAGGGATTTTATCAAGGGCTGAATCTAATCCTACACATAAAAATGAACGTTTTTTTTGAATTTGCTCGAAAAGTTGTTGCTTGGTCATATATGGGCTTATTTGCTGCAAATATGAAGATTTTTAAGTTTTCCGGACAACAAAAATATGCCAGCATGAATTATTTTTATAAACATTTTAAACTTTTGCTTGCAGATTACGTTTCAAATACATACAATTGCAACATAATTTCTCAATCGTTTATCTGAATATCCCAGAAAAATTTATCAAGATTTATTTTTTGTTACCATTTTTTAAAAGCAAAATTTGCTCTTTATTCAGCTTATAAACAATATAAAACAATTTGAGTATTTTCTAAAATAAACTCAATTAGGTTTTATAGCCATAAGAATTTATATACAATGAAACAGTTTGGCTTACCTTAACAGAAATATTTTTAGGCCTGCATAGATTTTATAACGGCATATGTGCGTTATAAGCAAATGAAAAATTTCTTGAAACATATATATTTAGAATGTTCAGCAAAACAGAATTAAATGATAAGCTCACAACAGAATTGCGTGAGCTGGCAAAAACCTATGGCATTGAAGGTGCCGACTCCCTTAGAAAAATAGACCTTGTTGAAGTACTTTTACACCAACAAGAAATTATAAATGCCGCTAAATCAGCTGGCGACCCTTACAGTGAAGGCGAACCGGTAGCGGCTAGCCCTGCACCAAAAGCTAAAGCTGCCAAAGCAGAAAAAGCACCAAAAATTGCAGCTGCAGCCGCCGAAGCAGCCGCAGTTACTCCCGAAAAACCGGTAAAAAAGAGAGCGAGGTTGCCTAAAGATGAACCTGCAATAGCTCCGGCAAGCAGAAAAAGAGAGTCTGTAACCCTTTTTGATGAACCACAACACCAACCAGAACGTCAGCCTGATCGTATTTTTGAAGCAGAAGAAAGTGTAAAACCCATTTCGGCTTTAATTGAAGAAAGTGCAGAAGTACTGCCTGTTGCACCAAAGGTAAAACAAGAGCCAAAAGAAAAGCAGGAGAAACAGGAAAAACCACAGCGTGATGAAAACCGCCCACAGAAACAACCGGGCGGAGGTAGCCACCATAAAAACGAAAACAGCTATTCTAACCTGGATTTCGATAACGTAATTACAAACGAAGGCGTATTGGAAATTATGCCCGATGGTTACGGTTTCTTACGTTCGGCAGATTACAACTACCTTACCTCTCCTGATGATATTTATGTATCACAATCGCAAATTAAACTTTTTGGATTAAAAACCGGCGATACCGTAAAAGGTAGCATCCGCCCACCAAAAGAAGGCGAAAAATATTTCCCATTGGTGCGTGTAGAAACCATTAATGGCAGAATCCCTGCTGATGTGCGCGACCGGGTTCCTTTTGATTACTTAACTCCGCTTTTTCCAACTGAAAGATTAAATCTGTTTACGGATACGAACAACTATTCGACCCGTATTATGGATTTATTTACCCCAATTGGTAAAGGGCAGCGTGGTTTAATTGTTGCACAACCTAAAACGGGTAAAACCAATTTATTGAAAGAAGTTGCAAATGCAATTGCCAAAAACCACCCTGAAGTTTATTTAATTATCCTTTTAATTGATGAGCGTCCGGAAGAGGTAACTGATATGGCTCGTAGTGTAAGAGCAGAAGTAATTGCTTCTACTTTTGATGAGCCTGCAGAACGCCACGTTAAAATTGCCAATATTGTACTGGAAAAATCTAAACGCTTGGTAGAAAGCGGTCATGACGTGGTAATTCTATTAGATTCGATTACGCGTTTGGCAAGGGCTTACAATACTACTGCTCCGGCATCGGGTAAAATTTTATCGGGTGGTGTTGATGCAAATGCTTTACACAAACCAAAACGTTTCTTCGGTGCTGCACGTAACATCGAAAACGGTGGTTCTTTAACCATTTTAGCTACTGCATTAACAGATACAGGTTCTAAAATGGACGAAGTAATTTTCGAAGAATTTAAAGGAACAGGTAATATGGAGCTTCAGTTGGATCGTAAATTATCTAACAAACGTATTTTCCCTGCAATTGATATTACTGCTTCGAGCACACGTCGAGACGATTTATTACACGACAGGGATACGCTGCAACGTGTTTGGATTTTACGCAACCACCTTGCCGATATGAACAGCCAGGAAGCTATGGAATTTGTTCAATCTCAAATAAAAGGAACAAAAAGCAATGAAGAATTCTTAATTTCGATGAACAGCTAAAAAAGGTAAAGTGTAAGATGGTAAATGGATAAGGTAACTTTCCATCTACCATCTTACATATTACATCTTCCATCCTATGAAAAGGCATATCCCTAATGCGATTACCTGTGCTAACCTTTTTTCGGGCTGTATCGGAATCGTTTTTGCATTTAAAGGCGATTTACAAACCGCAGCTTACTTCGTTATTTTTTCAGGGATTTTCGACTTTTTTGATGGTATGGTTGCCCGCTTGTTAAATGTTAAATCGGCTATTGGCAAAGACCTCGATTCTTTGGCAGATATGGTTAGTTTTGGCTTTTTACCGGGCGTAATTATGTTTCAGCTACTGAAATTAAGCGATTACCCTTCGGAATATCTGCCCTATCTGGGCTTTATAATTACTGTTTTTTCGGCGTTACGATTGGCTAAGTTTAACAACGATGCCCGCCAAACAGAAGATTTTATTGGCTTAAACACCCCAATGAACACTTTGTTTATTTGCTCGTTACCTTATATTGCGGCTGATTATCCGCAGGTAATTTATTCGGGCATACTGCTGATTGCCATTACAGCCATAACCAGTTTTCTATTGGTAAGTGAAATCAGGATATTTTCTTTAAAATTCAGTGACCTGAGCTGGGCCAAAAACAAAATCAAGTTTATCTTTTTGATACTATCGGCTGTGTTGATTGCTTTCTTAAAATTTGCAGCAATACCATTTGTACTGGTACTTTACATTGTCCTATCGCTACTTTACTTTAAAGATAAACCAAAGTTGGAAAAAAATTAATCAGCTGCCCCCTCGTAGTTTCTTTCTCAGCCTATCTATTTCTGCTTCAATTAGTCCTATTAATAGTAGCACTACGCGCTTTTAAAGTTGTTATATCGGTTTGTATACTGGCTAACGTGGTTCTATTTTGAGCTTTTTGCTCTATACCCTGCACCAAATCTCTAACATCGTTGCAACCTATATAAGTAAAAACAGGCTTAATTTTATGTGCATATCGGGCCACTTTATCCCAATCCTCATACACTAAAGCTTGATCCAATTCTTCAAGATAAACTGGCAGTTGTGTTAAAAAAGTTTCAAAAACGGCTATTAATACTTCCGCGTCATCGCCTACCATATTTATTACATACGAAAAATCTAAAACTCGTTCCTATGTCTGCTTAGCAATTTGAGTTATAATTTTTTAACGGTCAGTGGGTCGTGAATGTTTTGACTGATACTTAACATGGTTTGTCTGAGTACCGGATGTATTACTCCCGGCGCAATTTCGGCCAGTGGTTCCATTACAAATCTCCGGTTTTGCATATGCGGGTGTGGTACCTGGAGTTTATCGGGAATATCGATAATTTCATCGCCGAAAAGGATCAAATCGATATCAATCAGGCGTTCGCCCCATTTATCTTTTCTTACTCGCCCTAAATCCTGTTCAATGGCCAATGCCTGTGTTAAAACCTCTAAAGCGGTTAAACTGGTTCGTAATGCCACAGCCTGATTTAAAAAAGCAGGTTGGTCTGTTTTGCCCCAGGCAGCCGTTTCGTACAAAGCAGAAACTGATACAACCTCTCCCACCTTTTCGTTCAAAAGTGCAACTGCAAGCTGTAAATTTGCCTCCCGGTTTCCCAAATTTCCACCCAGTAACAAATAAGCCGTGCTGCACTCTAAAGCCTTATTAAGCATCATGTATTTTTATATCTTTACAGCACAAAACTAAAACATTTAAATGAGAGAATTCTTTAAGTATTTATTTGCCTCTATGTTGGGCTTTTTCTTATCGATGGTAATTATATTTATTATCTGCTTCGTAATTGTTGTGGGCGTAATTTCATCAATCGATAACGATAAAACCGTTATTGTATCCAACAATTCGGTACTGTTCTTAAATTTAGATCAGGCCATTACTGAACGTACTCCTAAAAATCCTTTCGGCAATTTGCCTATTGTGGGTGGCGAAGAAAAAGACGGCATTGGTTTAAACGATTTCCTTAAATCGGTACAAAGGGCTAAAACCGACGATAACATTAAATGTATTTACCTGAATGTAAGCAGCCCGAATGCTGGTTTTGCTACCCTGCGTGAGGTAAGAAATGCACTGATCGATTTCAAAAAATCGCATAAAAAGATTATTGCCTACAGCGAAGTATATACACAGGGTGCTTATTACCTTGCTTCGGTGGCAGATAAGGTATATTTAAACCCCGAAGGTGCTTTAGAATTTAAAGGCTTTAGCTCAGAACTCACTTTCTTTAAGGGAACTCTAGAAAAAGTTGGGGTAGAAATGCAGGTAATCCGTGTAGGAAATTATAAAAGTGCGGTAGAGCCGTTTATTTTGGATAAAATGAGCGACTACAACCGCAAGCAGGTTACTGCTTATGTGGGTGGCTTGTACAATACTTTTTTAACAGATATTGCGCAAAGCAGAAACATCCCGAAAGATAGCCTTTATAGCATTGCCGATAATTATAAGGTACAACAACCTCAGGATGCTGTTAATTTTAAAATGGTCGACGCTTTAAAATATAAAGATCAGATTTTAGAGGAATTAAAGGGCTTATCGGGACGTACACGTGGCGAAAACATCCGCACGGTTACCATTAACGATTATGCTAAAAACAATACCGATACAGGTACAGGCAAAGATAAAGTGGCTGTAATTTATGCCAATGGCGAAATTAATGGCGGCGAGGGTTCTGATAACCAGATTGGATCTGAACGTATTTCGAGGGCCATTAGAAAAGCACGCTTAGATGATGACATTAAAGCTGTTGTAATACGTGTAAACTCACCGGGAGGTAGCGCATTAGCTTCTGATGTGATTTGGAGAGAAATTGTGCTCACTAAAAAAGAAAAACCAGTTATTGCGTCGTTTGGCGATGTAGCCGCATCAGGTGGTTATTACATTGGTTGTGCTGCCGATAGTATCTTTGTACAGCCCAATACCATTACTGGTTCTATTGGTGTGTTTGGCATTATTCCGAATTTCCAAAACTTAATGACTAACAAGCTGGGAATTACTTTTGATGGCGTTAAAACCGGTAAATATGCCGATATTATGGCTACTAACAGACCAATGACCGCCGGAGAACGCTTTATTATCCAAAATGAGCTGAACAGGATTTACAGCGGTTTTGTGAGTCGGGTTGCCGATGGCCGTAAGAAAAGTAAGGCTTATATCGATAGCATTGGCGGTGGTCATGTTTGGATTGGAACCGATGCCGTTCAAATTGGTTTGGCCGATAGAATTGGCAGTTTTAACGATGCCATTAAAGCTGCTGCCAAAAAAGCAAAGCTTAAAGATTATAAGGTTGTAGAATACCCTGAGGTTATCGATCCGTGGAAATCGTTAATGGATGAAGGTACCGATAAGGTTAAAACTTACTATACCAAACAAGAACTTGGTGAAAACTATTACCTTTATCAGCAAATGAAAAAGGTAATCGCAAGCTCTGGTATCCAGGCCAGGATGCCATTTGAAGCAGTGATAAAATAATGATGTGAGATGGGGAATGTAAAACGGATGATGGGCTAAGGTTTTAAAAAAGGTACATGGTTGATAGCTCATGGCAAAATGGTTATCAACTATGATCTATCCACTATCCCCCATTCCACATCAACTGTCCTCCATCTTCCATTATACATACTACCCTTATTCCACTATTTTCCATTCGGGATGCAAAGTAAGATAAGTTGCATTAACAGCAACATTTTCTGGATGAACAGTTAAGGCTATACTTTTGCCTTTTAAAAACTCGAAACTGATTCCTCTTTTTTTCGAATCGTAAACCAATACGGTATCTTTTTGTGCATTCACGTAGCGGCTTACCTGCTTTAAATCCGGAAATTTTGATTGTAAGGCAGTTAGTGTGGTACCCAGCGAAAAACTATCGACGATTTTAAATTTATCAGAAGTAACTCTGATTTGTTTCACGTCTTTTACACGCATGCTGGTATCGCGGTAAGATGAGTAAACGGCAATTTCATTTCTTTGCCTCCCGGTCGAATCGTTTCCGTACCAAATTCCCCAGGCTTTACCCATGGCTGCATCACCAGCATCGGCCTTACCTAGTTTTTGGCCAACCTGTTCCATATCGGCGCCAATGGCAATTTCGCCAACCGAGCGGCCAGCCACAACCAAAAACCGTTCATCTGTAATTTGCCCTACCACTGTAGAAACATGGGTAAGCGAATCGTTCTGAACTGCCTGTTTACGGTTGGACGATTGGCAGCCTACTACACTTATACTTAGGGCCAAAAGGGCCATTTTTATCAATTTCATCCCTATTAAACAACACCCGGGCTAAATTGTGTTTATAAAATTAGCGCGGCTTGATCGTAATTTGAGGCATTATTTTCTAATTTTACAGCTTATGGAAAATAAAACCATCGCCCGTACTTTACGCCTTTTGTCGCAGTTAATGGAACTGCATGAAGAGAATCCTTTCAAGATCAAATCTATAGCAAATGCTTACTTCAAGGTAGATAAACTACCCTTTGCCTTAAAAGATAGGCCCATTGCAGAAATTGATAAAATTGACGGGATTGGTAAAGGACTGGCTTCCAAAATAATCGAATTGCTCGAAACCGGCGAACTGCAGGAGCTGAATGAAATTGTACAGCAAACACCAGATGGTGTGGTAGAAATGCTGGGGATTAAAGGCATTGGTCCGAAAAAGATCCTCATCATTTGGCGCGACCTGGGTATTGAAACCATTGGTGAATTGTATTACGCCTGCAACGAAAACCGCTTAATTGAAGCTAAAGGTTTTGGTTTAAAAACCCAGGAAGAAATTAAAAATGCCATCGAGTTTAAACTGGCAGCCAATGGAAGGTTTTTATATGCCCAGGTTGAGGGTTTCGCCCAAACCCTGTTTACGCAACTATCAGAATGGTTGGGGAAAACAGATAAAGATTCGCTTCTAGGCTTTGCTGGTCAGTACCGCCGCGCCTGCGAAATTATTGATGAACTTGAAATTGTAATTGGTGCACATGATCTGGAGGCAGTTAAACTCAACCTGCCAGCTTTTGAACCACTCACGCTAACCGAAGCTGAAAATGCTTTCGTTTGCACTACTGAGGCAGGTTTCAGAATAAAAATCCACGTGGTTGAAAAATCAGTTTTCTATTTACAATGGATTAAATTAACCGGAAATACCGAGCATGTAGATAAAGTTTTAAAATTAGCTGGCGAAGGGCCGTTTGCCAATGAGGAAGAAATTTATAGTAAGGCAGGTTTAGCTTTTATTGTACCCGAACTGCGCGAAGATTTCGACGAAATTGAGCTGGCTAAAGCCAATCAGCTTCCAACATTAATTCAGCACGAAGATTTGAAAGGCAGCTTGCACAACCACTCTACCTGGAGCGATGGCGTACATACACTGGAGCAAATGGCGGTTTATTGTAAAGATAACCTGAACCTGCAGTATCTGGGTATTTGTGACCACTCTAAAACTGCCGTTTATGCAAAGGGCTTAAACGAACAGCGTGTTTTTGCGCAGCACCAGGAAATTGATGAACTGAATAAAAAACTGGCTCCCTTTAAAATTTTTAAAGGTATTGAGAGCGATATCCTGAGCGATGGTTCTTTAGATTATCCGGATGAAATTTTAAAAACTTTCGATTTTGTTGTGGCCTCAGTACACAGCAATTTACGCATGGACGAAGCCAAGGCAACCGCCCGCTTGTTAAAAGCAATCGAAAACCCTTATACCACTATTTTAGGTCACCCAACAGGCCGGTTACTACTGAGCAGGGCCGGATATCCGATTGATTATAAAAAAATTATCGATGCCTGTGCGGCCAACAAAGTGGTTATCGAAATCAATGCTAACCCTTTACGTTTAGATTTAGACTGGCGCTGGCACCGTTATGCGCTCGAAAAAGGCGTTTTATTATCGGTAAATCCAGATGCACACCGCACCGAAGGTTTCCATGATATGCACTATGGTATTCTGGTTGCACGCAAAGGCGGTTTAAGTGCCGATAAATGTTTAAATGCTTTTTCTTTGGAAGAGATTACAGCGTATTTTGAAAATAAGAATGGTTAATGGAAAAACAGGGTCTGATTGATGTTGTTTCAACCCGTCAGGAAAAATCTGTGTAATCTTATAATCTGTGTAATCATCCCGTAAGGAATCTTTTAATATCTTTGCCCCATGATAAGTGAAATTGCCAACCGCATATTTAATGAAGTAATTACAGACTACCACAAGTTTGACAATATTGACCAACCGGTTGAAAACCCATACGATGCCGAAAGTTTAGAACATCTTTTTTACGTTAAAAACTGGATCGATACCGCACAATGGCACATGGAAGATGTAGTGCGCAATCCAAACATTGATCCTGTAGAAGGTTTAAGCTGGAAAAGACGCATTGATGCGCAAAACCAGGTGCGTACTGATATGGTAGAGTTTATAGATGGTTATTTCTTAAATCTTTATCAGGGTGTTTCGGCTCTGCCTGATGCAAAAATCAATACAGAAAGTCCGGCATGGGCAATTGACAGGCTTTCTATTCTGGCACTAAAAATTTATCACATGCAGGAAGAAGCTGAACGTGAAAGCGCATCGGCCGAGCACCGCGCCCAATGCCAAACCAAGCTTAATGTTTTGTTATCGCAACGTGAAGATTTATCAACCAGTATAGATGAATTATTGGCTGATATTGAGGCTGGTAAAAAATACATGAAAGTTTATAAGCAAATGAAAATGTACAACGACCCAAGTTTAAACCCGGTGTTGTATAATAAAGCATAATTCCTCTGAATCGTCATTGCGAGGCACGAAGCAATCCTACAACATTTGCTATTCAAAACCCATAGCATTAAGATTGCTTCGTGCCTCGCAATGACGGACAACGAATAAAAACTATGGCCGCAACCCAAAAAATTATCGTTTTACGTTTTTCGGCTATGGGCGATGTAGCCATGGTGGCCTCGGTGTTACACGAATTTGTAACACAAAATCCAGGCACTGAGCTGATCATGGTGAGCAGACTAGCGTTCAAGCCATTTTTTGCGGGTATTCCTAATCTCATTTTTCATGCGATTGAACCCAAAACCATTCACAAAGGAATTGGCGGCCTTTACAAGCTTTTTCAGGAACTTCGCAGCTATAAACCTGCTGCAATAGCCGATTTACACGATAATTTAAGAAGCCGGGTAATTTCCACCTTCTTTCGTTTAGCCGGCACTACAATTAAGCGCATTGACAAAGGAAGAGATGAGAAAAAAGCATTAACCCGCACTACAAACAAAATTTTTAAGCCATTAAGAAAAACAGTAGAGCGTTATGCCGATGTTTTTCGGGAGTTGGGTTTTGAACTTAAGCTCAGTCATCAGATTAACAGATCAGTACAAGACTTACCTGAAAAAGCAAAAGAATTATTTGCCGATCATGGTACAAAAAAAATCGGCATCTCTCCTTTTGCACAGCATATTTATAAAGTTTACGATTTGGCTAAAATGGAAAAATTAGTAGCCTCTCTGAGCAATCTGGGTTATCAGCTTTTTATTTTTGGCGGGGGTAAAACCGAGCAGGCAGTTGCCGGAGAATGGGCAAAAAAACACGCCAATACTCATAATTTAATTGGCAACTACAACCTTACCGAAGAACTGGCCATTATTTCGAACCTCGATTTAATGGTAAGCATGGATTCGTCTGGTATGCACATGGCTTCATTGGTTGGTGTGCCCGTTGTTTCTATTTGGGGACCAACGCATCCTTATGCTGGCTTCCTTGGCTATGGGCAATCGGAAAGCGATTGTATTCAGATCGATCACCCGGCCAGACCAAATTCCATTTACGGAAACAAACCCTGCCTTTGCGGTGTTGAAAACTGTATAGATTTAATCGAACCTGAAACAATTGTAAATAAAATTAAGGAGAAACTCAATGGCTAAGCAATTACTATTGGTCCGTCATGGAAAATCGGATTGGGGAAATTTAGACTTAAAAGATTTCGACCGGCCTTTAAACAAACGTGGAAAAGAAAATGCGCCAGAAATGGCCGAACGCCTGGTAAACAAAGGTTTTAGACCCGATTTATTGGTGAGCAGTCCTGCAAAAAGGGCAAAATCAACCGCCAAATACTTCGCCGAAGCTTATGGTTTTGACCAAATCCAATTCGAAGCAGCTATTTATGAAGCCAATACAACTGCCTTGCTTAAAGTGGTTAATGCATTGGATGATGCAGCCGATAAAGTGCTGATGTTTGGGCATAATCCGGGCTTTACCGATTTTGCGAACGAACTCTGCAATGCCGATATCTACAATATTCCAACAGCAGGTATGGTATTTATTACTTTCCCCTTTGATTCGTGGGAACTGGTAAGCCGCGGAACGGGGGAATTAATCTTTTTCGATTACCCTAAAAATACCGATGAAATTTAGGCAATACTTAGCCACGGATTCACAGATTAACACGGAAAATTATTTTGATTTATAACTCTTGACTTCAGTCGACACAATTGAGCATATTAAAATAATTTTATTACCTTTGAGTATATAAAAACGAAAGTCCGGCAATAGACATTTCGGTGAATTCATAACCTAAACTCTTCTGGTTATTTCATAATTCGTATCGCCGGAATATTTATCCATTAATTTATCTATACATGAGTTTTGATTATAATACTACACGTAGCCATTTAATTTTATCGGAATATGGCCGTAACGTACAAAATATGGTAAAGTATATCTGCGAATTACCAACCATTGAAGAACGTAATAAATATGCCCAGGCGGTTATCGACCTGATGGGATTCTTGCAACCGCATTTACGTGATGTTGCCGATTTTAAGCATAAACTTTGGGATCACCTGCACATTATTTCTGGTTATCAAATTGATGTAGATAGTCCTTATCCAAAGCCTTTGATCGAGAATGCCTATATTAAACCAGAGCCCCTGGCCTACCCGCAACAACGCATTACCTACAAACATTATGGTAAAACCGTTGAAAATTTAATTGAAAAAGCCATGCGAGAGGATAACCCTGAGATTAAAAAAGCCATGGTTCAGAGCATTGCCAATTTTATGAAAATGGCTTACGTTACCTGGAACAAGGATAATGTAAGCGACGATACCATTATTAAAGACCTAAGATACCTTTCTGGTGGTTTGCTTGAGCTTGAAGAAGGCGTAAATCTGGCCAAAGTAGAGTTCAGGGCTCAAAATCCGCGACAAAATAATAACAACAACAATAACCGCGGCAGAAGCAACAACAATAATAACAATGGCAAAAATCGCCAAAACAACAATAACAACAACCGTCAACGAAATAACAACAAACCTAAATATTAAAAGCACATTGTCTTGCTGGTTTCAGTATCTCCAAATCAGCTATTGAATTTATTCGGTATGACACATGAATTTAGTTAAAGAAGAAACATATATGAACGCATTTGAAATAACAGGCGGAATTAAATTAAAAGGCGAAATTACCCCCCAGGGAGCCAAGAACGAGGCTTTACAGATTTTATCGGCGGTGTTGCTTACCGAAAAAAAGGTAACCATTAGCAATATACCCGACATTAAAGATGTAAACAAACTGATTGAGCTACTGGGCGATTTAGGTGTTACAGTAGAGCGTATTGATAAGGATACCTATACTTTTGAGGCCAAAAACATAGATTTAAACTTTTTCGAATCGGAAACTTTTAAAGCTAAAGGTGGTGGTTTACGTGGTTCGATTATGATTGTTGGCCCGCTATTGGCCCGTTTTGGTAAAGCAGCAATCCCGAAACCAGGTGGCGATAAAATTGGTCGCAGAAGGTTGGATACACACTTTATCGGTTTTGAAAAATTAGGTGCCAAATTTGTTTACGACAGCAAAAAATCTTTCTTTAATGTTGATGCCACCAACTTACAAGGTGCCTACATACTGTTAGATGAAGCATCAGTAACCGGAACAGCAAACATTGTAATGGCAGCTGTTTTAGCTAAAGGTACTACCACCATTTACAATGCAGCCTGCGAACCTTATTTGCAGCAACTTTGCAAAATGCTTAACCGCATGGGCGCAAAAATTTCGGGCATTGGCTCTAACCTGCTTACCATTGAAGGTGTTGAAGTATTAGGCGGAACTGAGCACAGAATGCTACCTGATATGATCGAAATTGGTTCGTTTATCGGTATGGCGGCAATGACTGAATCAGAAATCACCATTAAAAATGTATGTTACGATGAGCTTGGTGTAATTCCAGAAGTTTTCAAAAAACTGGGTATTAAATTAGAGCGTCGTGGCGATGATATTTATGTTCCTTCGCAAAAGCACTACGAAATTGACACCTTTATCGATGGTTCTATTTTAACCATTGCCGATTCACCCTGGCCAGGTTTTACCCCTGATTTATTGAGTATCGTTTTGGTTGTAGCCACACAAGCTAAAGGAAACGTGCTAATTCACCAGAAAATGTTCGAAAGCCGTTTATTCTTTGTTGATAAACTGATTGATATGGGCGCACAAATCATCCTTTGCGATCCGCACCGTGCAACGGTTAACGGTATTGATAAGAAATACAAACTTCGCGGTATCAGCATGACTTCTCCTGATATCAGAGCAGGAGTTTCCTTATTAATTGCAGCTTTATCTGCAGAAGGAAAATCAACTATTTATAACATCGAGCAAATTGAACGCGGTTATCAGGATATCGATACCCGTTTACGTGCCTTAGGCGCGCAGATTAAGCGTGTAAATGCAGATGCACCTAGCCATTAAGGTTGAAGGTTTAAAGGTAGAGGGTAAAAGGTAAAACCCAAAGCCGATAATAGTGCTAATAAAAACGCCCAGGTAAAAATTAGCTGGGCGTTTTTTGTTGATTTTCGTCATTGCGACGCACGAAGCCTGCCTGCTGCAGGCAGGCAATCTTACAACGAACGGTATTCGAAAGCTAATGCATTAGGATTGCTTCGTACCTCGCAATGACGATCAATTTATCGGTCTGTGTCTCCACAGACAGAAACCGTTCTATCCAGAAATGGCATTTATAATATCATATTGCGTGATAATCTCAATTTTACCAGATTCATCCTCAACCAATACTGCAGAATTTTCTTTATTAATTAACGACGAAATTTTATCGATCGAAGTATTCAGATCAACAAAAGGAAAAGTAGCAGTCATAATTTCAGCAATAGGAGCAGATTTTAATCCCGGATTTTCAAGCAGGGCAGATAAAATATCGCTTTCAGCAATTTTACCCACAATCATTCCCTGTTGGGTAACCGGAATTTGTGAAATGTTCATCGATTTAATGGTATTGATTGCCTCTAACACCGATTTTTGAGCATCTAAGGTTACAATTTCTGTGCTTTCTTTCTTGGCCAGAATCGATTTAGCCGTAAGTTTTTCATCTTGTAAAAACCCGCGCTCGCGCAACCAGTCTTCGTTATACATTTTACCCATGTAGCGGCTTCCATGATCGTGGAAAATTACCACCACCACATCTTCGGGCTTTAATTTATCTTTTAACTGGATTAAGCCACCAATGGCAGCACCAGCAGAGTTACCCACAAAAATCCCCTCTTTACGGGCAATATCACGGGTCATTAATGCCGCATCTTTATCGGTAACCTTTTCAAACAGATCGATTACATCAAAATTAACGTTTGCCGGAAGAAAATCTTCGCCAATACCCTCAGTGATATAAGGATAGATTTCATCTTTATCAAAAATGCCGGTTTCTTTATATTTTTTGAAAACCGAACCATACGTATCGATTCCCCAAACCTGAATATCAGGATTTTTCTCTTTTAAATATTTCCCTGTTCCGGAAATGGTACCACCAGTACCAACACCAACCACCAGGTGAGTAATTTTACCCTCAGTCTGCTCCCATATTTCGGGACCAGTTTGTTCATAATGTGCCTGCGAGTTGGCTAAATTATCGTACTGGTTTGGTTTCCATGAATTAGGAACCTCGCGCTCCAAGCGCGAAGAAACTGAATAGTAAGAGCGTGGATCTTCTGGTTCTACGTTGGTAGGGCACACAATTACATCAGCTCCAAAAGCACGTAAAGCGTCAACCTTTTCTTTCGATTGTTTATCAGTTGTGGTAAAAATACATTTGTAACCTTTAATAATGGCTGCCATAGCCAGGCCCATCCCTGTATTTCCTGAAGTTCCTTCGATAATGGTGCCCCCTGGTTTTAGCTTACCACTTTTTTCAGCCTCCTCAATCATTTTAACCGCCATACGGTCTTTAATGGAGTTACCTGGATTGGTAGTTTCTATTTTGGCCAGAATTGTACCCGGAACATTCTTAGTAATTGTATTTAATTTTACCAATGGCGTATTGCCAATTGTTTCTAAAATATTATTGTACCACATGCTACAAAATTAAGCAAAGGCATTAAGTATTTTACAGACTAATACATATTTGAAACATAATTTTAAAAATTCAATTTTTAAAAAATTTAATTCCATAATCTATAATTATGATAGGCATTATAGATTGATTATTGGGCAAAACACAATATTGTCTGTTTAAAGCAGATCTGCTTACCTGCTTTATTTGAGATTTTTGGCAATGATCAGCGCTAATAAATCTGATAATATAGATGGAATAACAGAGCACCAAACCATAGAATAGGAACCTCCTTTTCGGAAAATTTAAAGCAGTTTATAAATTTTACCCGGCAAAGAAACAATATTCCCCTGCATTTCGAGTGTAAGAATAACAATGGCCAATTTGCTTTGCTGAATATTGGTTGCAAGGGACAACTCATCAATAGAGAGCTGCCCTTTTTGCAAAGCATCTACTACTTTTTGTTCGTTGGTGGTAAAGCCTAACTACAAAGTGGCTTGCACATGCGTTTTCTTTTCGGGCACCTCATTATCCCAACCCAAATAATACATCAGGTCTTTAGGGTGGTTAATTAACCCTGCACGGTTGGTTTTAATCAGGAAATTACATCCTTCAGAGTACACATCGTTGGTACGACCAGGGAAAGCATACACATCTTTATTGTAAGAATTGGCAATCTCGGCAGTGATTAGTGCACCTCCTTTAATTGATGCTTCTATTACCACTGTAACATCGGCAATGCCGGCAATAATGCGGTTACGCTGTGGGAAATTTTGCCTGTCGGGGTTGGTTAAAATAGGGAATTCGGAAAGCAGGCCTCCATTTAATACCATCTTTTGCGAAACGGCTTTATGTACCTGCGGGTAAAGCCGGTCTAAACCATGGCCCAACACACCAACAGTTGTGGTTTGATTGGCGATGCATTCTTTGTGTACAGCCACATCAATACCATAAGCCAGGCCGCTCACCACCAAAACATTATAAGGTGCCAGCACTTCACATAACTGCCTGCAGAGGTTGCGACCGTAATCTGTGGCATTTCTGGTGCCTACAATACTGATAATCCTTTGCTGGTTTAAATTGGCATTACCTTTAAAATACAGTAATATGGGCGCATCGAAACAATTCTTTAAACGTTTCGGGTAATTCGCTTCCGAAAAAAAAGTACTTCTATACCGTGCTTTTGTACGAAGGCAAGCTCCTGTTCGGCGCGTGATAATGCATCAGTAGCTAAAATAGCATCGACTGTTTTGGCACCAACACCTGGAATTTGCAGCAATTGTTTTTTAGATCCCGAAAATACCGCTTCGGCACTACCACAATAGCCCAAAAAATTTTTAGCCGTAACCGGCCCGATAGATTTAATAAAAGTTAAGGCAATTTGATGAAGTGTACTCATTATGTATAAGGTTAAATAAATGCGGGATGATTTATTTTCCTTATAGCAGCCTTAAAAATCAATATCAATTAAGCTTTTTAGCGGAATATGAATATTGTTTTTAAGCTGAATATAGTTATCTGTAACCGACCAAACTGTAGTATCTACCCTCTTCGGACCAATGGTGGTATTAAATGTAATTACAGCTTTCGATTTAAATTCGTTTCCAAGCCGTTGTGCTTCACCAAGCTTAGTTTTTAATTCACTGGTGTGATCTTCTTTTGCGTTGATGATATTTAAATAGCCGATATGTTCCTTTTCTACAATTTCTACTGACATGGTATCTCTTTAACGATTAATGTTAAACAAGCTTATCGATTTTTTCAAAAAAAAACAACCAAAATTTACTCCTTTTGTGTAATAATTTAAATTAAAAAAAAGCTGAAACCGGATTTTACCAGTTCAGCCTTTCAAAAAATATAGTTAATTACTTAAACCTCAGCTTTCTGGTTTCTACCATTCCTTTAAACCCATGATCGAGCTTTTCGTTGGCTGCATCAATTTGTTGTCTAACCGCACCAGAAGTACTGCTAAGTGTATTATCTTTAGCTAAAGCAGAAAAATTATTGTTTGCAGAATAGTATAAAGCCTGTGCCAGCATTTTTTCTGAAGGGTCTCCAAAATCTTTTGTTAAATCATCTGCAACATCTTTATCAACAGTCATACCTGCAAAATATTCACCTTGATCCAACTGGTTCTTGGTTTGAAACTGCGGGATGTACAAATCATTTTTATCAATCCGGATAGAGAAGAAACCTACTGGCTTGCCGTATGTTGTTTTGCCAATCAATTTCACATCCAACACCGGCTTTAAATTGTTAATTAATAGCTCACTGGCTGAGGCTGTGCTTCTGGTAACCAAAAAATAAACCCTGGTTAAACCGTTTAAAGCACCACGTTTGGCAAAAGTCTCCTGATTACCGGCCGCCATTGTTGGCTTATAAGAATAATCGGAATAAGAATACAGCCTGGTTACACCATCGTTGCCTTTGGCATAAAATTTCTGGTTCTGCAAAATCGTTGCGTTGCCATCCTGCATGGTTTTGGTCCAGTATGTAGTGTACATAATTTTACCATTTTGGGCAGGAGGTGCAATTAAATTAGTAAACAATTCGGAAGTAGCTACAGAACCACCGCCATTGTACCTTAAATCTACCACCAGCTCAGTAACCCCATCGGTTGTAAATTTTGTAAAAGCAGCATCCAAAGCTGTTGATGCATTGGTAGTAAAACTATTAAATACAATGTAACCAATCTTTTTTGCCCCAACCGTGTAGGTATTGCTAAACAAAACAGGATTGATATTGTAGCTGCCGCGGTTAATCACAACATCTTGTGAAGTTCCGCCTGGTTTTAAAAAGCTTAATGAAATTGACGGATTATCGCCAAATATTGAAGCATTTAAATTGGAAATATCGGTACTGCTCGATCGTGAAGTGCCACCGCCGTTAACTTTCGTAAGCTGGTAACCCCGCTTTAACCCTTGCTGATCTGCCGGAGAGCCTGGATAAACATAGGTTACCCTTAACAGATCGGAGGCATCAAAATTAGCAGAAAAACCATAATCTTCGCCAGCACCGCTTAGTTGGCTTGCTACAGATCCATCATCAATAAAAGAATATTTATCTTTCCCACCCGTACTTGGCAGCGCTTTAAATGCAGCTATTATGGCATTATTTGAGCTGTATTGCCTCGGGTTAAAAGTATCGTAATTGGGCATGCCCACATTCCAAAAATAGGTTTGCTTGGCATATAAAAAAATCGAATCTTTAGTTAGTAACGACCTATCTTTTGTTGGTGTTTGCAACAAGTTAGATTCAACAACAGCATCGGGCTCTGTTTTGCTTTTTTTACAAGAAACAGTGCAGCCAACCGCTACAATCAAAGCGCCCAAAAATACATTTTGTGAGAAAGATTTTCTAAACATATTTATTTGTAAATTTCTAGTGACACAATATACGGCAAATTAACTAATTTAGATTGTTCTTCATCAAAATTATTTGCACCAACAACTAACGCTTCATTTGGCGATAAATTATTGTCGTTTAGTATCTTCTGGAAAATTTCTGCTTTTGACTGGTTTAGTTCATCACTAAAATAAACGGTTAGGTATTGTTCCAAACCATTCCACTCGGTTTGCTTTATTTTGTTGAGCTGCTGTTCGGCATTTCCTGCTGTTACAATACATATTTTTTTACGGTCTACAACCAGTTCCTGCATAAACGACAGCATATTTTTATAAAGCAAGAGCTTTAAAGGCAGGCGCGCATTTTGATGTAACAAATCAAAATTGTACTTGTACTTGCTGTCTATGCCAAATTGTTTGGCTGTGTTTTCGAAAAGTTGTGTAGTACCTGCTCTTTCGTATTCAGCTCGCATAAACTCAATAATTGGTCCTGCCCCCTTTTGCTCGCTATATTCAATAAACTGTGCAAACAGGTAATAAACCTGTAACAGATAATCCTTTTCGGGAAAAAGTACATTATCGAGTTCGAAAATAACCAGCTGCTTATCTTTTATATGTTGATTAACATCCATATTATATTGTAAAAAGTTTTAATTCATCGTCTGCTACCTGATAACCAAATACGCCATTTAATTTTTCTTCAGTCCTGACAAAAATTTCCTTACCACTTGCAAAAACACATTCGCCACCTACAAAAACAGCGAAACTTTGAAATGTAGTTTGCTCGGGTCCCAAATATGCTGCTATAGAATCAGCATCGGGCAATAAAACCTGAATGCCATATTCGCCAAAAAGCACAGCCGATTTAGCCAATGGTTCAACCTCGTAACGGTGCAGTGGAATAATGCAATCGATACCCTCAGTAATGCAAAAATTCAATAAAATGTGCGCAATACTGTCTTGATTAAGTACGCCTAAAGAGGTGAAAGCATACTTTTCGGTAGCAATGGCTGCCACCTCGCCATAATCGGCAAGCAAAACAAAATGATTCGGAAATGCCTTCATCAGCTTCAAGGCTTTTGCGTTGTTTCCTCCGGTAATGAGTATTTTCAATGTTGAATAATGAATTGGTTAATGATTAAATTTTGAGTGAGAGAATTAGATAGTGATTGATTTTTTGAATAAAAGAATGTTTTTTGTATTTCTCCCAAAATCTTGCAATTCTTTAATCCTGGTTATACGATTAGCCCGTCTTTCATCATCACCACCCTGTCGCTTGTTTTTGCTAGATGTTCGTTATGCGTAACAATTACAAAGGTTTGTTGAAAGTTATCGCGCAAACTAACAAACAACTGGTGTAGGGCTGCAGCATTTTCAGAATCAAGATTACCCGAAGGTTCATCGGCCAATACAATTGATGGGTTATTAATCAGTGCCCTTGCGATGGCTACACGTTGCTGCTCGCCCCCCGATAATTGATTGGGCTTGTGATGTGCCCTATCCTTCAGTCCAAAAAGCTCAAGCAATTCCAGCGCTCTATTTTCGGCCTGTTTTTTATTTGTTTTGGCAATGAAAGCTGGAATACACACGTTTTCAAGCGCACTGAATTCGGGTAACAAATGGTGAAACTGAAATACAAAGCCAATGTTTTTATTGCGGAAAGTACTTAATAAATCGCCACTTAAACCGCTGATTACCGATCCTTTTAATTCAACAGCGCCCGAATCAGGTTTATCTAAAGTTCCTAAAATATGTAGTAAAGTACTTTTTCCGGCACCAGATGGCCCTATTATACTCACAATCTCTCCTTTTTGCACTTCAAAATTAACTCCCTTCAGGATCTGCAGATTTCCGTACGACTTTTTTATTCCAGTGGCTTTTAGCATGTGTCAAATTTAGTAAAAAAGCTTAAAGGCTAAAGCTGAAAGACCAAAGACCAAAGCGAAAAGACTCACTCGGGCTAACTTATCTCATCCTGATACTATCCATCCAAAAAAAATAAAATTTGCAATTATCATTTTCTTATTTAACTTTGAAAAACAAAGCACTTTTAAAATGAGCAACTCAGAAGAACAGCTAAATGCATTAAAAGATATCAGGCAAATGATGGATAGATCGTCGAGGTTTATTTCATTGAGTGGTTTATCTGGCGTTTTTGCCGGCGTTATTGCATTAATTGGTGCTTATTTTGCGCATGATGAGATTGACAAATTTGTAAATAAACGAGGTTATGGCTATGGTGTAAGCGGAGAAATGGACCTCGAATTTAACCTCATTAAGCTTGGTGTATTTGTTTTGGTGATTGCTTTGGCCGGTGGTATTTTATTTACTTACCGCAAAAGCCAGAAAAACAACTTGCCCATCTGGGATAAAACTTCGAAATCTTTACTGATTAATTTGTTTACACCCCTGGCTGCAGGTGGTCTATTCATTATTGCCCTACTCCTCAACCATCCAAATACCTATAGCATTATTGCGCCAACCTGTTTAATTTTTTACGGATTATCGCTAATCAATGCCA
Source organism: Pedobacter sp. KBW01 (assembly GCF_003852395.1). NCBI lineage: Bacteria > Pseudomonadati > Bacteroidota > Sphingobacteriia > Sphingobacteriales > Sphingobacteriaceae > Pedobacter > Pedobacter sp. KBW01. The sequence continues at coordinate 44,265 of NZ_QAJQ01000009.1, read as the reverse complement.
GTAAGTACACCTACAGCGATATCCGTTACCTGGGTTACTGCGAAGTTATTTTGGGCTTAGTATGCATGTTTTATATTGGCTACGGACTCTTTTTCTGGGCATTTGGTTTTGGCGTTTTACACATTATTTACGGATTGGTAATGTATTTTAAATACGAAAGAGGCCAATAAGATGAAGAACCCGATAGCAGATTTAAACAAGATTTTCGATAGCAGGATCAGGCTGGGCGTAATGTCTGTACTGATCGTGAACGATGAGATCGGCTTTAACGATTTAAAACAGATGCTTGAACTTACTGACGGTAACCTGGCTTCGCACCTCAGCACTTTGGAGCAAGCAGAGTTTATTAAAGTACACAAAGGTTTTATTGGTCGCAAAACCAGTACCACCTACTCTATTACCGAATTGGGCAAGCAAGCTTTTAAAGCACACTTAGATGCCCTCGAAAAAATGATAAAAAAGCTGTAAGCAATTTTTTTTAATTAATTACTTTGAAATTCAAAGCACTTTTAAAAACATAAAAATGGAAGAAACAATAGAACCTCAAATGAATTATGTAGGCAAACGAATGGCTTATTATTCTGCGCTTATCGGCACACTGATTTTAATAACCTATCTAATATCTCATGCTGACTTTTTAGCTGTAGTAGGAGTCATTTATATTCTCAGCGCAGCTGTCGTAAATACATTGGTACTGATAGTAGTCTTAATAGAACTTATCTGCAACCAATCTTCCTGGAGAAGTTCAGTGGTTACTATCATTTGCATGTTGTTAAACATTCCCTTAGTTATCATCTATATTTTTTTAATAAGCTATTTCAATTTTTAAACCTTAAACATAATGAAAACGAAATCCAACTTTTTACTGCTTTCTACCCTGCTCGGCGGATTGCTTTTTAGCTACATCTTCTGGGAAGAGTGGCTGGCTTTGAACCAACTGATTTATAGTATTTTTATTATAGCAGTTACCCTCTTCAACAGCGAGGTAGCCAAAAGCAACAAATTCAAAATTTATGCTTTGGCTCACTTGCTGGCGGCAGTGCTTGTCGTAGTAAACAATTCGGTACTAACCAGCGTAAGTTATTGTATAAGCCTCTTGTTCTTTGTGGGCTTTGCCCATTATCAGGCAGTACGTACCATTTACATTGCGGCATTGGCTACTGCGCTTCAGATCATTACTGTACCGGCAACTTTAATTAAAAGGCTCTCTGAACTTAAGATTGGCAAATTTGATTTGAAACCCGTATTTAAGCCCATTAAGTACATCATACTTCCGCTATTTATCATTTTCATATTCACTGCGATATACAGTGGCGCCAACCAAATTTTCGGGCACTATTTGGAAACAACTTTCACCGGGATTTATAATTTCTTCAATAACATTTTCGGTTTTATCTTCCGGGATTTAAGTCTTCCACGTTTTATGCATTTCTGCTTCGGAGTATTTTTAACTGCCGGATTAATTATCACTTTTTACAACAAAAGCATTGAAAAACTTGAAGCCAGCTGTAACGAAAAATTATTAAGGATAAGACGGAACAAAAAACCAAGAAGCATCTGGTACGAAGTTGCCCACACTTTTACCAGCCAGATTATCACTAAAAAAATGGCCCTGAAAACCGAATATATCATCGGGCTCATATCCTTTATTTCGTTAAACCTCCTGCTCTTATGTGTTAACTTGATCGATATTTCTACGCTCTGGTTCGGTTATAAACCAGCAGGTAATTTCTCAGCCGACTTGCACGACGGCACAAACGCCTTAATTTTCAGTATCATATTGGCCATGGCAGTAATTTTATATTTCTTCCGCGGCAACCTTAATTTTTACCATAAAAGCAAAACCCTAAAAAGCTTGGCTATTGCCTGGATGGTGCAGAATTTTATCCTCATCATTTCCGTGTTCATTCGTGATGGCTATTATATCGAATTTTATGGTCTCACCCACAAGAGAATCGGTGTTTTGGTTTTCGCTATCCTTTGTATCATTGGCCTGGCCACCGTTTACCTCAAAGTTGCGAAAGAGCGAACCTTGTTTTACCTGTTTAAAGTAAACGGAAATATCTGGTTTGTACTTCTGCTTGCTTTCAGTCTCGTAAACTGGGATGTTTTTATTGCCAAATATAACCTGGCGCATAGCGATGAGGTTGCAGTAGATGCCGATTACCTGCTATCGTTATCTGATAAAACGTTGCCTTTATTGGATCAAAATCGTTCAAAACTGCATTACATTCCAGCAAAAGACCTTTACCGAAAAGAAATTGCCAAACCAAAAACCACACAGTTTTATGGCGAACTACTGGACGAGCGCATTGGTTATTTTAAAGAACGCTATCAAACGGTAAGCTGGCTATCCTGGAATTTGCAGGATTGGAATACAGCGAAATATTTTGGGGTTAATGAACACTAAAAAGTCAATAACAGAATGAACAGAATTTTAAAATTATGTTTGATAGTGGTGGGCTCAGGAGCAATTTTCTTTATAGGTTACTTGATTTGGGGGTATTTAACTTTCTTCTCGATGTTCGATCGAACATATAGTAAGAAGGATTTAATAGAAAATTATAAAATCAAAAGTAAAGAAATTTATGAAGCGCAAGGATATGCAAAATCTATAATACCTACAGGAAAGAAGGTTACAATAGAATTTGAAAACGATCAGTCATTATTTATTTTCCACCTTTCTGATAAAAACAGCGACTCCAGAAACTGGAGTCTCAGCACAAATGATAAAAAAACAGATTCACTTTTGAATGTATTGGGCTGGACAAAACAAACTTTGACCACATTGAAAGAAAAGTTAGACCTCGCCAACTGTATTTCAATAGAAACCGGGGAGCCTTTCACAATCGGTTATCAGAGAAGCGGCATGGGCATGTATTTCTATAATCTATTTGACAAACCACTAACCGATAGCTTAAAAAAAGTATACAACGATGGTTGTGCACACATTTTATATAATAATAAAGTTGCCCTGGAGTTTGGTGGAGGCGCAGTTGGACAGCAATGTTTTGAGAAACCTTAACAACTACTTATGGATTTTTTTCTGATTAAATTTTTAACTGTTCTGGTAATCGCCGCAATAGTTGCTATACTTCCGTTAGTATTCATTGCTTTTATTAGCCAAAAGAAATCAAACCGGAAATTAAGGTATGTCTTAATTTCATTGTTAAGTATACTGGAACTGTGGATTTTTTATTCAGTCTACATTGCATTTTATCCCAACGAGTCATTTTATTTCGAAGAATACAAAAATGTTGTAGGAAAGTTGGCGCCAAAATCAGCTGAAATTATTGACAAATCGGCAAGTTATCCTGATTTTCAAGGCAGTTATAATTCTGTTTCACTAATAAGACTTTCAGAAACAGACTATTGCAATCTTTACAAGGAAATTGATCAAAGTAAAGATTTTGAACAAGCCGATCTCGTCCATACCGAAACACTTAATGAGCTCTTAGATTCAAATAAAAACATCAAGGAGATTATCTGGAAGGGACACAAAAATCAAAACGAAGGCTGGCAACACCATTTCATCGGGTTCGTAAACAACCAAAAAGACATCATTATTTGTTACGTAAGCATTTAAGCAAATTTTAAAAATCCTGTACAATTAACCTCTCGCCTTTGCTAACTTTTGTTGGATTTAGTTTATCCCGATGCACCTTGCATCGGGAAGCAAAGATTTTACTACAGTTAAACAATTAAACACTATATTAAATTTAAAATCATGAAAAATCTACAGTCAACATTAAGTTCGCCAGCAACAAGGATTGCTATTATCCTTGGTGTTGTGGCTTTAATTTTAAGTATTCCGCTTATAGCCATGCAATTTACTAACGAAGTAAAATGGGATTTAACCGATTTCATGGTAGCTGGTATTCTCTTGTTAAGCACGGGCCTGGCCATAGAGCTTGTAATCAGAAACTTAAAAACCGGCACATTAAGAACAGTAATTTTAATCGTCATTTTACTCGCCTTATTCCTCATCTGGGCCGAATTGGCAGTGGGTATCTTCGGAACACCCTTTGCCGGCAGCTAAACCTTTTTTTGCCTTTCATTTTGTACTAACCTGCGATAAAGTTGCTCCTGTTTTTATAAGGGGAGCAACAAAAAGATGCTTAAAATTTCAGATTAACATAAAACGTTCATTTTCCGAAAAAATCGGTAAATTCTATTTGTTTAAAGGCTTTGAAATTGTAGCTTTGGGCAAATTTTGTAGCAAATGAACCAAATACTGTTAAATTAATTATTTTAATGGTAAAAGGCTCCATCTGACAGATAAAGACAAAAATATAAACAGATGAATATTCACGAATACCAGGGTAAACAAATATTAAAAAGTTTCGGTGTTAACGTTCAAGAAGGAATAGTTGCCGACACTCCTGAGCAAGCTGTTGAGGCTGCTAAGCAACTGAAAACTGATTATAATTCTGATTGGGTTGTAATTAAAGCGCAAATCCACGCTGGTGGTCGCGGTAAAGGTGGTGGTGTCAAGTTGGCCAAAAACCTTGAAGAAGTAAAACAACGTGCTACCGATATCATCGGCATGCAATTGGTAACTCCTCAAACCGGACCAGAAGGTAAATTAGTGAACAAGGTTTTGGTTGCTCAGGATGTTTATTATCCAGGTGCTTCTGAAACAAAAGAATTCTACATTTCAGTATTGTTAGACCGTGCTAAAGGTCGCAATATCATCATGTACAGTACCGAAGGTGGTATGGATATTGAAGAAGTTGCTGAGCACACACCACACTTAATCTTCAAAGAAGAAATCGATCCTAAAGTTGGTTTACAAGGTTTCCAGGCACGTAAAATTGCCTTTAACTTAGGTGTTAGCGGTAACGCTTTCAAAGAAATGGTAAAATTCGTTTCTGCTTTATACAAAGCTTACGAAGCTACCGATTCTTCAATGTTCGAAATCAACCCGGTATTAAAAACTTCTGATGATAAAGTAATTGCAGTTGATGCTAAAGTAAATCTGGATGAGAACGGCTTATTCCGTCACCCTGATTACGCAGCAATGCGCGATGTTACGGAAGAAGATCCAATGGAAGTTGAAGCAAGTGCAAGTAACCTAAACTTCGTTAACCTTGATGGTAACGTAGGTTGTATGGTTAATGGTGCTGGTTTGGCTATGGCTACCATGGATATCATTAAATTAGCTGGTGGTGAGCCTGCTAACTTCCTTGACGTAGGTGGAACTGCAAATGCACAAACCGTTAAAGCGGCTTTCAACATCATTTTGAAAGATCCTAACGTTAAAGCTATCCTAATCAATATTTTTGGTGGTATTGTACGTTGCGACCGTGTTGCTCAAGGTGTTATCGATGCATATAAAGAAATCGGTAATATCCCTGTGCCAATTATCTGTCGTTTACAAGGTACAAATGCAGAAGAGGCTAAAAAATTAATCGACGAGTCTGGTCTTCAGGTTTACTCGGCAATTGCTTTAAAAGAAGCTGCTGATTTAGTAACTAAAGTGTTGGCAGAGCAAGCATAATTTAAGCTTAAAGTTGAAAGACTAAGGCTAAAAGCACATAAAAAACCTNNAGGTTTTTTATGTGCTTTTATTTTCCCAAAACCTATAATAAATATCGTCATCTCGACTGTAGCATAGCGGAACGGAGAGATCTATTTAGACGTGTTTCGTTTTCTGAAAATGATCGGTTTCTGTTCTTATGGCGGCCTCCTGCCCTGCTATCCCTCTAAGTCCTCACTCATACTTCGCTCCGGGCTTTCCGTTCTATCAGGTTTATTGAACTTAAGCTGCTGGTTCATGGGCAAAAAAGCATCCCCTTAAAGGCATTACCATCGTTATTCTATTTCGAATAAATATTAAAAGTATCGTCTTACTGACAGAAAATCCGGTTACCTTTAGTTGCCAGAAAATACAAGCTTGTATTTCTTGATATAAAAACCGGGAAACTAAAAAACGTCATAATAATTTAATTATTTATCACACAGATATAAACCTAAAATTATTATAAATCGAAATATAAATATTGCAAAACAATAAAAAATAACCGAATATTAATCATTATTAACACCTAACAATTTTTAATGACACAATTTTATTTGGAATGATTTTTGCTATAAGTAAAACTGTAAAAATCTTGTGCAAACGATAACATTTTCAGCATATTATCCTTTCGGAATGCTATACAATTTCGTAACTTTGCACACTCAATAATTAAAGAGCACACAAAACGTATAAATGAGACAACTCAAGATAACGCAATCCATTACCAATCGTGAAAGCCAATCGTTAGATAAATACCTGCACGAAATTGGTAAAGTAGATTTAATAACAGCAGAAGAGGAAGTAATTTTAGCAAGGAAGATTCGTGAGGGCGATCAGGCTGCATTAGAGCGATTAACTAAAACCAACTTACGTTTCGTTGTATCTGTTGCAAAACAATACCAAAATCAGGGTTTAACTTTAGGAGATTTAATTAATGAAGGTAACCTGGGCTTAATTAAAGCGGCAAAACGTTTTGATGAGACCAAAGGTTTCAAATTCATCTCTTACGCCGTTTGGTGGATTCGTCAATCGATTTTACAGGCTATTGCCGAGCAAAGCCGTATTGTACGTTTACCTTTAAACCAGGTAGGTTCGCTAAGTAAAATCAGTAAAGCTTTCTCTAAATTAGAGCAAGAATACGAGCGCGAGCCATCACCAGAAGAACTGGCTGATATTTTGGAAACAACTGTGGATAAAATTTCGGACACTTTAAGTAATTCTGGTCGTCACGTATCAATGGATGCTCCTTTTGTTCAGGGTGAAGAAAATACATTATTGGATGTATTGGAAAACCACGAACCAAACACAGATAGCTCATTAATTAACGAATCTTTATCAGAGGAAATTAAACGTTCACTTTCTACCTTAACAGAAAGAGAAAGAGAAATTATCGTTTTATTCTTCGGTTTAGGTTCTAACCACCCACTTTCGTTAGAAGAGATTGGTGAGAAATTTAATTTAACACGCGAGCGTGTTCGTCAGATTAAAGATAAAGCGTTACAACGCTTACGTCATACCTCAAGAAGTAAGATTTTAAAATCTTACTTAGGATAAGTAAAATATCTTCATAAAAAAAGACCTGCAAAATTTGCGGGTCTTTTTTTTTTGCAACACAACTAACTTTACCGTTATGATTTTCTATCTTTAAATCATGTCAGTTAGCCTACTCAAAAAATCCATTCAAGTTTATAAACTTATTTTTGCATGGAACATACTGGTAAGTCTATTGATATCAGTATTTTTTATTTTAGGTGGTTTTAAAGAATCAGCTATTTACTCTTTAGCTATGTTCTTCAAACTTACAGGCTGGCTGTTTTCTGTCGCAATTTATTTATTGTTTTATAAATCTACTGCATACTTTTTCAAAAATCAGGGCGTAGGTTTTAGACAAATAATGGCAAACTTAGTCTTGTATGATTTAATTGTTTTTATCGGAATCTTAATAATATCATTTCTATGCAAAGACTTTTTATTGATAGCGTTAACCAATCTTTTGCAGATAGGGAAATATTAAGCAGTGTTTATTTAAACTGTGAGATTGGGGAGGTAGTAGGCTTATTAGGAAGGAATGGATCCGGTAAATCAACATTGTTAAAGATTATTTTTGGAAGTATAAACGCAAACTTCAAATACCTTAACATAAACAACAAGATATATAGCAAAGGTTACCATTCTAAAAATATATCTTACCTACCGCAGAACAGCTTCATACCTACATCAATTAGCGTTTCGAAAGCAATTAATATATTTTGCAAAACTTACCAGGCAGAATTACACAAAATTGAATTGATAGCTAATCATCTGAATTCGAAATTCTATAATTTATCCAGTGGGGAATGCAGATTTTTAGAATGCTTGCTAATGATTTACAGTGATGCAGACTATATATTGCTCGATGAACCTTTTTCACAATTATCGCCATTGTGGGTAGAAGAATTAAAACACCACATCAACCACGTCAAAACGCACAAAGGCTTTATTATAACGGATCATTTATACAAATCGATCCTCGATGTTTCGGACAGGATTGTTTTATTACACAACCGGTGCAATTACAATATCAATAGCGAAGATGACTTGATATTGTATGGTTATTTACCAGGGTTCACAGCATAACGCAATGATACACCACGAAGACACGAAGAACACAAAGAATAAATGAATTCCTGGTGTGCTTTGAGTCTTTGTGGCTTGCTAACTTTATATTAAAACAACAAGTGTTTCACGGTTAAACCGTTATTTATTAACTGTTTTAACGAATCGATACCAATGTGCAGATGCGTTTCTACATATTTCTCGGTAACGCTGCTATCGCTTTCAGCGGTTTTAACACCCTCTGGTATCATCGGCTGATCAGAAACCAATAACAATGCGCCAGCAGGTATTTTATTGGCAAATGCTGTCGTAAAAATGGTTGCTGTTTCCATATCTACTGCCATTGCCCGTAATGTTTTTAAATACTTCTTAAATTCCTTGTCGTGCTCCCAAACCCTGCGGTTGGTGGTATAACAGGTTCCGGTCCAGTAATCGCGTCCATAATCACGTATTGTGGTCGATATCGCTTTCTGCAAGGCGAAAGCCGGTAATGCAGGCACCTCAGCAGGCAGATAATCGTTAGATGTACCTTCTCCCCTAATCGCCGCAATTGGCAGGATCAGATCGCCCAACTGGTTTTTCTTCTTTAAACCACCGCATTTACCTAAAAACAAAACTGCTTTTGGCTTAATGGCCGTCAACAAATCCATCATGGTTGCTGCCAGCGGACTACCCATACCGAAGTTAATTATGGTTATCCCGTTAGCCGTAACACTCTGCATGGGTTTATCTAAGCCCATAATCGGTGCATTATCATTCCACTCAGAAAACATGGTTACATATTTACTGAAATTGGTAAGCAGAATATAATCGCCAAACTGATCTAAAGGCCTGCCCGTATAACGTGGCAGCCAGTTCTTTACAATCTCATCTTTAGATTTTAATCCGGCTTTAACCGGAGTTTCTACTTCTTTTACTTTTTTTGCTTTCTCTACTGCGGCTTCATCTTTCTTTACGTCTTTTTCTTCGTTCATAATAATAAGTTTAGCGCCACGCGCCATGCGCTAAGCGTATTTACAAAAAATCCCTCCCGATTACGGGAAGGATTGATTTTTTTTAAGCAGCCTGCAACTTTTTAAAGTCGGCCTTTTCAAATTTTTCTATCGCGTAATCGAGATTGATATGCAATTCCTTGACATCCGTCTGGGTTGGCGTATCGAACATGGCATCAAGCATAATCGCTTCGCAGATTGACCTCAAACCACGTGCGCCCAACTTATATTCCATTGCCTTATCCACAATAAAATCCAGAACTTCATCATCAAACACTAATTTAACATCTTCGTAAGCAAAAAGCTTAACATATTGCTTAATTAATGAATTTTTTGGTGCCGTTAAGATATTTCTCAACGATTCTTTATCCAATGGATTTAAGTGTGAAAGCACCGGAATACGGCCAATCAGCTCTGGAATTAATCCAAAAGATTTCAAATCTTGAGGTGTAATATACTTATAAAGATTTTTAAGATCTAAAACTGTTTCATCTTTCTTTACTTTATAACCTACAGCCTGTGTTCTTAAACGGTTGGCAATTTTACGTTCAATACCATCAAATGCACCACCGCAAATAAAGAGGATATTATTGGTATTTACCGGAATCATTTTCTGGTCCGGGTGCTTACGTCCGCCCTGAGGTGGAACGTTTACCACTGTACCCTCTAATATCTTTAACAATGCTTGCTGAACGCCTTCACCTGATACATCACGTGTGATAGATGGGTTATCACTTTTACGCGCAACTTTATCTACCTCATCAATATACACAATACCACGTTCGGCAGCAGTTACATCATAGTCTGCAGCTTGCAGCAAACGCGTTAAAATACTCTCCACATCCTCTCCTACATAACCGGCTTCTGTTAAAACTGTTGCATCGCAAATACAGAAAGGCACATGCAAAATTTTAGCAATGGTCTTAGCCAGTAAGGTTTTACCCGTTCCGGTTTCGCCAACCAACATGATATTCGATTTCTCGATCTCAATCTCATCTTTATCTACCTTTTGGTTTAAACGTTTGTAGTGGTTGTAAACCGCAACTGATAATACTTTTTTTGCATCATCCTGGCCAATTACATACTGATCGAGGTGTTGTTTAATTTCAAGAGGCTTTAATAAATTTATTGCCTCTTGAATATTTTTCGTCCCTTTGCTTCCTAGTTCCTGCGCAAGCAATTGATTGGCCTGGGTAACACACTTATCGCAGATAAATGCATCCATACCTTCAATTAACATTAAAGTTTCATGCTTGCCAGAATGGCAGAATGAGCAGCGGGATTCTTTATTTTGTTTCGCCATCTTTTTTTGCGTTTCTCGATAACACTTCATCAACCATACCAAATCCTTTTGCCTCGTCGGCAGTCATCCAGTAATCGCGGTCTGAAGCTTTCTCTACCCAATCATAAGTTTGGCCAGAGTGCTCTGAAATAATATCGTATAATTCTTTTTTCAATTTCAACATTTCCCTCAGGTTGATCTCCATATCAGATGCCACACCTTGTGCACCTCCTGATGGCTGGTGAATCATTACTCTTGAGTGTGGTAAAGCAGCGCGTTTACCTTTAGCTCCTGCTACCAATAAAACAGCGCCCATTGATGCTGCCATACCAGTACAAATTGTAGCTACATCTGGCTGAATGTACTGCATGGTATCATAAATACCTAAACCAGCATATACTGAGCCACCCGGAGAGTTAATATAGATCTGAATATCACGCTCTGCATCAGCCGATTGTAAGAACAACAACTGAGCCTGGATGATGTTTGCATTCTGATCATAAATCGCATCACCTAAAAAGATAATACGGTCCATCATTAACCTCGAAAATACATCCATCTGAGCAACGTTTAACTGACGTTCTTCGATGATATATGGCGTCATATTCTGAGGGTTCAGATTAGCCTGTGCAATAAATTTATCTACGTGTAAACCGCCAATTCCCTGATGTTTAACGGCAAATTTCCTGAATTCTTGTGAGTCTATGTTCATGATTATAGAGTTTGGCGTTTTGCGATAAGCGTTTAGGCTATCCAAATACGCGGGTTACTTTAATAAATATTTTCTGAAGTTGGTTAATTTCCGTGCCAATTTATCTAATTCTTCCAGATAATCCTTCAACTCTATGTCAGAAATATATTTTCTCCGTTCTAAAACTACTAAAATATTTGCATTCTCGAACGTAGAACGATGTGCAATATTCAGATAATGAGCAAATTCCTTATTTGAAACAGTGCCTGAACCTTCGGCAATATTGTTAGATATGGTAAGAGCAGCCCCATTGAGCTGCTCTGCAAATCTGTATTTTTTATCAACTGACAATCGGTCAGCTACATCAAGTAATTTATCAGTTATTGCTATTGATAACTGCCAAACTTCCAGCGATTGAAATTTGAATTGAGCCATAACTAAATATAGAAATAGGACTGTCAATTTCAAAGCGCCAAACGCTAAGCCCCTTACGCTTTGTCTAAAGCTATAAACTTATCGTAATCAATGTCTTTTTGCTCTAAAGTAACGATGGTTTTAATTTGTTCGAAAGTTTTTAAAGCTTTAACCTCTTCGAAAACACGGTTTGCATTTTCTTTTTCCTGTAAGAACTGAACAGCGTATTGTGCTAATTGATCTTCAGGAAGCGGGCTTGGGCTATACATCTTGAACTGTGCGTCTAATTTAGCTTTAGCTGCCTGAACAACATCTTCATATTTAATTTCGATGCTGTTATCTTTAATGATTTTGTTTTCGATTAAAGTCCATTTCAGGTTTTTAGCGAAATCATCATAACCTTCAGCTAATTCTTCGTCGGTTAATTTTTCGTTTGTTGCTTTTAACCAACGACGTAAAAACTCATCCGGCAATTCAAAAGTGTGTTTCTTTAAAAGATCTTCGTAAATATCGTTTGATAATTTACGCTCAGCATCTTGTTTAAACATGCTTTCTACTTCTTCAGTAATTTTAGTTCTGAAACCAGCTTCGTCGGTTACAGTACCTTCACCAAATAATTTATCGAAAAACTCCTGGTTTAAGTCTGACTCTTCTAAACGGTTTACGTTTTTAATTGAAAGTTTGAAGCTAGATTTTAAATCAGCTGCATCTTCTTCAGAAATGTTTAAAGCTTTAGCTACAACTGCAGCATCGTCAAACGCTTTTACTAAATCAACAGTAACTTCGTCTTCTTTCTTTAAACCTACTAATGTTTTAAGGATTTTCTTGTCTTTAACCAAGTCTAAACGAAGTGTTGCAGTGCTTGAAATACCACCTTCGAAAACAGCACCATCAGCACCTAGCTGAGTTAACTCAGCGTAAAGTACATCACCTTCAGCTGAAACTTCAGGATTAGTCATTTTACCATAGCTACGACGGATATTTTTGATACGGCTTTCTAAAGTTTCTTTATCAGCTTTAACCACATATTCGGTGTATTTATCTTTAGATGTAACATTTACATCAAAAGCAGGTGCTAAACCCAACTCGTAATCAAATTCGAATTCGTCGGTGTTATCCCATTTAAATTCGCGCTCATCATCCATTTGTGGTAATGGCTGACCTAAAATTTCTAATTTCTGCTCAGCGATGTAGTTCGATAAAGTGTCGTTTAACAAATTGTTAACCTCTTCTACCAAAATGCTTTTACCGTACATTTTTTTAATGTGGGCAGCAGGAACCATCCCTTTACGGAAACCAGGTAATTGTGCTTTTTTAGCTTGATCTTTGATGGCTTTTTCTACTTTGCCAGAATAATCAGCTGGTGCGATTTTGATTTTTACAACAGCATTTAAGTTGCCGGTTTTTTCCTGTGTAATATTCATTTTTTAGCGATTGAGATATGCAATTAGACCTGAGATTTGAGACATGAGATTTGAGACAAATTTCATATATCGCTCCGCGATTTAAACAGCACATCAATTTTTATTAATCAATGTTTTAAAAAAACAAAACCGTTCCGATGTTAAATCGAAACGGCCTTTATCTTGTTGTGCGGAAGAAGGGACTCGAACCCCCACGCCGTGAAGCGCCAGATCCTAAGTCTGGTGCGGCTACCAATTACGCCACTTCCGCAGTTAGGATGTTGTAAGGACTGCAAAGATAGAAACAAGATTGAATAATCAAAAGGCATCGGTAATATTTTATAGATTATTCTTTCAAAAAAATGCTAACTCACTAATTTTTAAGGAGAAAATTTTTCGCAGGAAGCGCTCTGAATGCACTTTGCCTCTATTCCTGCCTACGGAAATTGAAAAACACTTCGATGTTCCTCCTGCTTTTATACAACAAAGTAATATCTACTGCACTCCATCCGGCAATATTGGTGTTGATCTGTAATTATTGTGGCAACTTTTACATAAAGAAAAAAACCGCCACAAAGTTGTGCCCGTTTTTTTTGTGACATTTTTTTCAGACACAAAAAATATTGTCACAAAAGTTTTAAATGGTTAAAAGAAAATATAGCATTTATGCTATCGGTTGGTGTCTCCATCGACCGAAATAAAGATCTACTGGTCGGTGTCCTCACCGACCAGCGTTTCACATCTGTACGGTAGCGAAGACATCAACCGATACACCTGGGTGTATGCCATAAAAAAAACCGTTCAGGGTTACCAAAACGGTTTTTAAATTGTTGTGCGGAAGAAGGGACTCGAACCCCCACGCCGTGAAGCGCCAGATCCTAAGTCTGGTGCGGCTACCAATTACGCCACTTCCGCATTAGGATGTTTTAAGGATTGCAAAGATAGAAATTAGATTGAATAATCAAACTGTATTATGCCACACGAAAACATAAATTAAGCACAGGTTTCGTTCACTAAATTCCATCCTAAAAAAGAAACCACTGTGTTGCTGACAGATAGCATCCTTCTTAATTACTTCCGATGCACAACTGGCTAAAAAAATATTTTCACATTTTGCATAATGAGAGTCATATCACGCATCAAATTCAGGCTTTACTGGATTAAACCAGGGTCATCCCTTATTTTCTATCCTAGAATTTAATGAGGGTTACATCAATCAGCTCCGGTCCACCATCAACCGGATAACCAGCTACTTTTTTCCCTTTTACAGTAACATCTTTATTCACGTAATTATCGAAGTTAATGCTGGCACTTTTTAATGCATAGGTTTTATTTTCAGCTTTTAGTAAATGGGTACCGTACTGGAAGGTTGACATGCCCAATTTTTCTATTTTACCACTTACAGTTATAGTACCAGCACTTTTGCCATTATTCATTGTTGTACAGCCGGAAAGTGTTGCAACAAACAGGGATAGGATTAATATTTTTTTCATGATAGTTAAGATGTATATTTAAATATGCTACAATTTAAGAAAATTAAAGCAAGGCCTTTAATATAATTCCTTTTGAAACTCAAAAAAGTATTGCACAGCTTTAACCAGCCTGCTGCCATACCAGCTAAACATTTCGCCATCTACCAGCATAATTCTGGCATTTGGTACCGCAGCTTGTATTTCTTCGATGTGCTTTTCGGCAAAAGGATAAGGCTCTGAAGAAAGCAGAATCAGTTCGCAATTTGAAGTTTTCAGTTCCTCGAGTGTTAGTTCCGGGTAGCGTTCCTGCTTGATTACATTCATCATACCGTTGCTTAACAAAATATCATCGATAAAAGTATTTTTGCCTGCAGCCATAAAAGGTTTCCGCCATATGAGGTAAGCCACTTTCTTATCTATACCCTGTTGTAAGGCAAGTGTTTTCAAATCGTTAAAACCGGCAGCAATTAAATGGTTTAAATAACCCGCTTCTGGCTCACGATCTACCAGCTCACCGATCTGGCCAATGGTTTTCATAGCATCATCGAGGGTAAAAATATCGCTCATCCACACCGGAAAATAACCTGCAAGTTCTTTAATATCGCTCTGCGTATTTTCTTCTTTATTGCCAATAATTAAATCGGGCTTTAAATCTTTAATTAAATCGATATTTAGTTTTTTAGTTCCGCCAACCTTAGTGCGCGTAGCAAACTTTTCTATCGGATGAATACAAAATTTAGTTAAACCGATAACTTCGGTATCCAGCCCCAGTTCAAATAACAGTTCGGTTTGAGAGGGAACAACAGAGACAATCCGTTTCGGCGGAAAATTAAAGGTAATTTCCCGCCCCATCTGGTCGGTAAACGTTTTTTGCATAACGCAAAGGTAGTTAACCACAGATAAAAAGGATTAATTGGATCGAAATTATATTAAGCAATTACGGCTACGTCTTCCTTTACCACCCCATCGGCAATATGTAATATCCGGTTTCCGTATTGCGCGTTCTTTTCTGAGTGTGTTACCTGGATAATGGTGATCCCCTCTTCTTCATTGAGTTTTTTAAACAAGCTCATAATTTCTTCGGCCTGTGCCGACTGCAGATTTCCCGTAGGCTCATCGGCCAGAATAAGTGAAGGCTGTGCTGCTAATGCCCGGGCAATACCTACCAATTGCTGCTGACCACCCGATAACTGGTTAGGGAATAAATCCTTTTTAGCCACAATATTAAAACGATCAAGCAGATCGGCTATCCTGCTGGCACGCTCGGCACTTCCTACTTTCTTATATAAAAGCGGGGCTTCGATGTTTTCGTAAACCGTCATTTCATCGATTAAATGGTATGCCTGAAATACAAAGCCGATGTGGTTGCGGTAAAGTTCGATGCGTTTACGTTCGTTTAAACTGGTTACATCTTCGCCAAAAAAGTTATAGGTGCCATAGGTTGGTTCTTCTAACATGCCGATGATGTTGAGCAAGGTAGATTTCCCGGCACCTGAGGGGCCCATAATGGAAACAAATTCGCCCTGATTAATGGTTGTGGTTACCAAACGTAACACATAATTTTTAACGCCTTTGTTGGCGTAATACTTTTCGATATTGGTAAGTTGTATCATATTTTTTAGCGTTGGGCGCAGAGCGTTTGGCGTTTGGCGAACTTATCGCTTATCGCCAATCGCTATACGCAGGTCTTATTCATATTTAAGTGCATTTACCGGATCGCCGGTAGCGGCCTTTCTTGCCTGTATACTTACAGTTAAAACGGCTATAATAATTGAAATAACAGTGGCTAACATAAATGGATAAACCGGCATATCTATCCGGTAGGCAAAACCTTCAAGCCATTTTTTGACTAAAATATAGGCTATGGGCCAGCTGATTAAATTAGCTACTATTACTAAAATCAGAAAGGATTTATTTAAAAGGTTTACAATCTGGATGTTTGATGCGCCCAAAACTTTCCTAACAGCAATTTCTTTGGTTCGGCGTTTTGCAACAAAGGTAGATAAGGCAAACAAGCCCAGTAACGATAAAGAAACTGATACGACGCTAAACAGCACGATCATGTTCATAAACCGCTTATTCTCTTCCAGAATTTCAGAAAAGGCCTCATCCATAGATTGATATTGCAAAGGAAAATCGGGGTAAAGTTTTTTCCACTCCGCTTCTATTTTATTGATAATTCCTTTATAGTTTTTGGTATCGAACCTAACCAGCAGGTTATTGGTATTAGAAGTGCCCCCTAAGCTGGTTACTTTATAAACAGTAGGTAATACGGCTTTATCAAAACCCTCATTGTGGTAATTTTTAATCACACCAACAATTTGAAAGGTAATGGTTTTACCTTCATAATCGACCTTGCCGTAGGTTTGGCCAACCATATTTTTACCCAGCAGGTTAGCTGCAGCTTCGTTAAGTACAACCGAATTAATGGTATCTTGTTTATACTCTTTAGCAAACAACCGTCCGGATATTAACTTTACACCCAGTGTTTGCAGGGCATCCACGGTAACGGTAACACCATTCAGATTAATTTCACGGCCTTTATATACAATTTCACTTTTGTTGTTAAAAGCATTTCCCATTACCTGGGTGGTAGTAGAAACGTATTGAACACCCGGAATACGCCTTATTTTATTGGCAAAATCCTGATCGTAGCCTGTTTGAAGATTAATCAATTTATCGCGTTCAAATCCCAGATCTTTATTGCTGATGTACCTGGTTTGCATTTGCATTACTCCAATGGCAATAATAAAGGTTACAGAGATTCCGAACTGAAAAACTACCAGAATATTACGCAGCACAATTCCTTTCAGGCTATTTTCATAATTGCCTTTAAGTACTGAAACTGGGTGATAACCGGATAATATCCACGCCGGATAGAAGCCAGCCAGGAGTGTTACGACAATAAAAACTACAATGAGCTGCCATGCAATACTTAAAAAATGCTGATTGTGCCAGAAAGTTAACTCAACATTAAACTGGTGGTTAAATGCCGGTAACAACACTTCGATTAAAATAACACTTAAAAAAAGTGAAACCACACTTTGTAAAGCCGATTCGATTAAAAACTGAACGATCAATTGTTTTTTGTAGGCACCAAGCACTTTCTTTACACCAACTTCTTTTGCTCTCTGAACAGATTGTGCTGTAGCCAGGTTAACGAAATTGATAATGGATACAAGCAGTAAGAAAATAGTAATCCCTATTACAGGTTTTAATTTATTTAACCAGTTAATTGCAAAAGGTGGATTGGCATGAACATCTTTTAATGGAATGGCCTTAAGCCCCGGTGTTCTTCCGTTTTTATAAATGTCATTAAAATTCCCTTTCTCAGCAGCCAATGATTTCTTTTTAAAATCTACATATACTTTTTGCAAACTTTTATTGGCCGATAAGGTATCGATATAATTGGCTGATTTTGCATATACCTGATTGTAGTGTGAGCTACCTACCTGATCGGGATCGTGGTCCTGATCTCCGGTATGGCTTATTGCATTAAAGCTTACACTTTCTGGCATATTCGTATCTGCAATTACCCCTGTTATTTTCAATGGTGTACCTTCATCATTCCGCCATCTAACCAGTTTAAACACTTTACCCAGCACCCGGTCAGTTCCATAGAGCTTAATGGCCAAACCCTGTTTTAAAACTACAGTATTGGGTTCTTTTAAAGCGGTTTTTTCGTTACCCTGAACAAAATGATAAGGAAAAACATTAAAAAAGGCAGAATCGGCGTCTTTAATCCCCTTTATTAGGATGGGATCGGCATGATCTATTTTAACTGAAAAACCATTCCCCCATTCCTGATCTACTTTGGTAACTGTAGTAAACTGCGGTACATTTTGTTTTATTAAAGCCGCAACTCTCGAATTACTGATTTCCTGCCAGTAATCCTGATTATCGGGCGTAAAAAAGCTGTGTTTCTCTCTGATCTGGTAAACATTCTTTAAATCTGCCGACCAGGTATCGTAACTTTCTTCGTGGTTAATATATAGCAGCATTAATAAGAACGCAGTTAACCCAAGGGCCAGTCCGCCGATGTTAATGGCTGCGTACACCTTGTTTTTAAACAGGTTGCGCAATGCGATTTTTAAGTTGAGTTTGAACATTTTTTTTATCTCTAGTATCAAGTACGAAGTATTGAGACGCTGGCTTTTTGCTTTGGACCTTTACCTTCTAGCTTTATTCGTATTTAAGTGCATCAATTGTATTGGCATTGGCCGCTTTATAAGAGCGGAAGCTTACGGTAATTAAAGTGATGAGCATGGATACAACCATGGCCAGTACAAAGGGCCAAATACTTAAATCAATCCGATATGCAAAGCCAGAAAGCCATTTCGACACAAATAAATAAGCCATTGGCCAAGCTACAACGTTTGCAATAAACACCATCAATAAAAAGGACCCATTTAACATTTTAACCAGCTGTAAGGTAGAAGCACCTAAAACTTTACGGATGGCAACTTCTCTGGTTCTTTGCATAGCCACAAAAGAAATTAAGCCGAACAGCCCGATAAAAGAAATGAAAATGATTACACCTGCAAATATTTTGAACAGTACGCCCATTACATGCTCGCTTTCATAATAACTTTTTATCCGATCATCAACAAAACCTGAATGGTAAATGCTATTTGGAAAAGTATTATTCCATAAGGCTTCTATTTGCTTCATGGTAGTTAGCAGGTGCCTTCCATCTAACTTTATTGCGGCCTGCCAGTATTGGTTCTTATCAGCCGAAATGGCCAGACCTGAAATGCTTTCTTTTAACGATTTATCATTAAAATCTTTTACAACACCCACAATAGGAATGTTAACTCCTGAGGCATTAATCATTTTACCGAGGGCATTTTCCGCACTGCTAATCCCCACTTTTTTAAGGAAAGTTTCGTTAACCACATAACCATTGGCGGTATCGCTCCGCATAAAAACTTTACCGGCAACAAGTTTTAAATCAAAAAGCTTAAAAAAGTTTTCGTCGGCCTTACAGGTTCTCACTTCGAAATCTTTATTCATCGCTCCATTAAAAGTAAAGTTGGTCGAATTTACATCCTGAGATAAGGGTGGTGACTGGCAATAACTTAACAACTGCACTCCGGGTATTTTCAGAGCCCTTTCTTTAAAAACCTCACGCCTATCTTTACTTACCTTATCCCCTGGCATGCCCACCATCACTACCGCCGCAGAATTGAAACCCAATGGCTTTTGCTGCAGATAATCCATTTGATTTACTATGACAATGGTACCGATAATGAGTATAACGGTAATTGCAAACTGTACCACCACCAGGATTTTACGCAAACTTAAACCGTTGTTATTGAGCGTAACTTTATTTTTTATCGCCAATGCCGGATTAAAACCCGACATCACCAAAGCTGGATAGAAACCTGCCAGCAAGCTAACAAATACAACCAGCAAAGTCATGAATACAAAAATAACCGGATGGCCAAACAAACTGAATACAATCTGATTTTTGAAGAGATTCTGCATGGCTGGTATAGCCAGTTCGCTAATCATACAGGCAACCAGCAGGGCAATAAAAACCAAGGCAACCGTTTCTGTTAAAAATTGTACAACAAGTTGCTTGCGTTTACCTCCCATTACTTTACGTACCCCAACTTCTTTAGATCGGTTAACTGCCTGTGCCGTATTTAAATTAATAAAGTTGATACAAGCGGTACAAATTAAAAACAAACCAATAATGGCCAGGCCATAAATTTGCTGTTTGGCAATTGTTGTATTTATAAAATTATCGTAACGTCCATCAAAATGGATCTCTTTTAACGCCTGAAGCCTGTTTACCTGATTGCCTTCAATCTTTTTATCTGTATAATATTTTTTATTGAATTTTGCCATTGCTCCATCCAGATCTGAGCTTTTAAGCCCTGCTTTAAGTAACACGTAACTACTTAAACTGGAGTTTATACAATCCCAACAATCCTTGTTGCCATAATAACTAAATAAGTTCTGGTAACTGATTACTATTTTTAAAGGGAAGCTGCTATTTTGAGGCATATCCTGAAATACTCCTGTAACCTTTAATTGTGTTTTGGTACCCAGGGTAATACTTTTGCCAATTGCATTTTCTATACTGCCAAAATATTTAAGGGCTGTGGCTTCTGATAAGGCCACACTGTTAGGGGCTTTTAACGTTTCGGCTGCTTTATTATATTTCCAGTTTATATTGAACACAGCAAAAAAGTCGGGTTCGGCAAAATGTATCACCTCACGACTTTTAATAATTTCTCTACCGGTAAGGTCCTTAACATGAATAACTTCATCTATTTGCGCTATGCCGCCTATTTTTTCTATGCCGGCAATTTCATTTCGGGCCGCCGCAGTAAAAGGTAAGGGTACACCTGCAGAGAAATCGTCGAAAGCATTGTACTTCCAATCGGTAACTACCCGATAAATACGATCTGAATTTCTATACCCCTCATCAAAACTTAACTGAAAACGAATAAAAATAAAAATGAGGATACAGCTGGCCATCCCGATCGATAAACCAAGAATATTGATTAGCGCATAGCCCTTGTTTTTCCAAAGGTTCCGCAAAGCGATTTTGAGATTGAGTTTGAACATATTAGGGTTAACTGTATAAATTGTTAAACTGGCTAATTGTTAATTGCCAACTGAAAACTGCCAATTGCTTTATTCGTATTTAAGTGCATCAATGGTATTGGCAACTGCAGCTTTATAAGAGCGGAGACTTACCGTAATTAATGTAATTACCATGGATATAACCATTGCCAGTGCAAACGGCCAGATACTGATATTAATCCGGTAGGCAAAACCAGCTAACCATTTCGACACAAATAAATAAGCCAATGGCCAGGCCACTACATTGGCAATAAAAACCATCATCAGGAACGAACCATTTAGCATTTTAACCAGCTCAATTGTAGATGCACCTAAAACTTTTCTGATGGCTACCTCTTTTGTGCGCTGGGTGGCAACGAATGAAATTAGTCCGAACAAACCGATAAAAGAGATAAAAATGATTACGCCTGCAAAAACTTCAAACAAGGTTCCCATTATCTTTTCTCCCTGGTAATAATTATTAATTTCATCATCTAAAAATGATTCGTTATAAACCGATTCGGGAAAGGTATTCTGCCATATTTTCTCTACCGTTTTCATTGTACCCATCATTTCTTTTGAATTTAATTTGATGGCAGCATAAAAAAACCTGGGTTTAAGTGCGCCTATCAAAATCGGATCGATCGCCTCGTGCAAACTTTTATTTTTAAAATCCTGTATCACACCCACAACCGGAGCTTTCATTCCACCCATCGAAATTACTTTCCCGATGGCTTCGTTAGGGTTTCTTATATTCAGTTTTTTTAATAAGGTTTCGTTTACCAAATACTCATTTACGGTATCTGATTTAACCAGATTTCTACCGGCAACAAGTTTTAAATCGAAGGTTTTTAAGTAGTCCTCATCGGCATTTTTTGTATTTATCTGAAAGTCTACATCTTTACCTCCATTGTAAGAAAAGGTATTTCCGTTGTTATTTTGAGATGAAGGGGCTGTACGGCAAAAACTTACTTCCTGGACACCCGGAACCTGCTTTAACCGTGCTTTGAAACTGGAAAAGCGTGGTGTAGTCAGGCTGTCGTTAGGCAAATCGACCATGGCAATGGCCGTTGGATTAAAACCAAGCGGCTGCTCCCTGATGTACTTCATTTGGCTAAGGATAACCAACGTACCTATAATTAAGGTAACCGTTAGTGCAAACTGCACAACAACCAAAATTTTCCTTAAACCCAGTCCACCTGTATTGGCTGCGATTTTATTTTTGATGGCCAGCGCCGGGTTAAAACGAGACATGACAACGGCAGGATAAAATCCGGCAAGGAAACTCACAAAAACAACCAGCCCTAACATGAAAACCAGAATAATGGGATGCTGAAAAATGCTGAAAGAGATTTTTGAGTTAAAAAGGCGCTGCATTCCGGGCAAAGCAATTTCGGTTAGCACACAACCAATTAGCAATGAAATAACTACTATGGTTAACGTTTCGGTTAAAAACTGTACAACAAGCTGGCTTCTCTGACTGCCCATTACCTTGCGTACGCCTACTTCTTTTGAACGGCTTACTGCCTGTGCTGTTGCCAGATTGATAAAGTTTATTGATGCCGTGATGATGAGGAAAAACCCGATTACAGCCAGGCCATAAAGTTGTTTCTTCGGCATAATTCTGCCCGAAAAATTCCCATACTTAGGATTGTAATGGATATCGTTTAAGGGCTGAAACAAATGTCCTTCTTTGCCTGGTGCCTTTTCTACATAATACTTTTTAATAAAAGCTTTTAAAGGTTCTGAAAGCGCATCGATCTTAATATTTGGTTTCAGTTTAAAGTAACTCTCAGAATTAGATCCAACCGAACCCCAGTTGGTTAAATTTCTATTTTTGAATGATTTATAAGAGAGCATAATCTTTAGCGGAACTGAGTTATTCTCTGCAACATCATCAATTACCCCACTAACCGTATAATTTATACTTCCATCAAAACTTAAACTTTTACCTAAAGCATTTTGCCAATCGCCAAAAAACTTTGTAGCCATCTCTTTAGATAACACTGCATTGCCGGGATTAGCCAATGAATTAAAATTACCTGAAAGCCAGCTGTAGCTGAAAATTTCAAAAAAATCGGGTTCCACATAGAATACATTTTCTATTGCTTTTAGCTTTTCCTTCCCGTTGTTATCTGTAATTTTAATTAATCCTGAGCCATTTTCTATCGCCGAAATTTTCTCCATGTAAGGTGAAAAATCATTGCGCATGGCAGGAGTAAGCGGCAAAGGAACACCTTGCGAAGAAAACTGGTTTCCATCGGCATAATCCCAGGTCGAAACTACCCGATAAATTCTGTCCTCATTTTTAAAACCCTCATCAAAACTCATCTGATAACGAATAAAAATAAAGATCAAAATACAGCTTGCCATCCCGATAGAAAGACCAAGAATATTAATGAGCGTATAACCTTTGTTTTTCCAGAGGTTGCGCCAGGCTATTTTTAGGTTAAGTTTGAACATTGTTTTAAGGTTGAAGGTTGGAAGGCCAGAAGGTTGAAGGACTGGGCGTTTAACCCTTATGCTTACCTATTATCAACTTACCCACCATTATTTATAATTTAAAGTTTAATTCAACATATTTTAAGATTAAAGATTGGGAGACAGGATTGGACATTAGAGCCGCCTACCTTCCTTTCCTCTACCTTTATCCTTATTCGTATTTTAGTGCATCAACGGCATTGGCTTTGGCAACTTTAAAAGTCTGCATGCTTACTGTTATCAGGGCAATGAGTACCGAGGTTAAAAGCGCCAGCAAAAAGGGCCATGGATTGATCGAAATTTTATAATCGTATTTCTCCAGCCATTTAGCCACAAGGATATAAGCCACCGGAATGGCAATCAGATTGGCTATTACCACCAGTTTCATAAAATCTTTGTTTAACAGGATCAGAATGTCAGAAAGATTAGCTCCTAAAACTTTACGGATACTGATTTCTTTGCTCCGCTGTTCGGCAGTGTACAAGGCCAGGCCAAGCAAGCCAAGGCATGAAATAAAAATGGCAAAGCCGCCAAACAGGTTAGAAAGTACGCTGAGCAACCTTTCGCTACGGAGTTTTTCGGCCATCCCCTGACTAACCATTTTTACTTCAACCGGATAAGCAGGATTTAAACGGCTGCTAACCGATTTTATCGCTTCAACAGAAGTACCTAACGATTGCGCAGGGTTTAGTTTAAGCAATAAAACCTTGCTGGTCTTGATGTTATAATAATAAACTGTTGGCTGTATTTTGGAAGCAAGAGATTCATTTGAATAATCCTGCACTACGCCTACTACTTTAAGCGGTGGATTATCGCCCCAATGAATCACAGTGCCAACCGGATTCTTTAATCCCATGGTTTTAACAGCGGTTTGATTAAGTAAAAGTGAGGTGGCAGTATCGGCAGAAAATTTAGGATCAAAATCTCTTCCCGCTACGATTTTTACACCGGTAGTTTTGGCGAATTCGAAACCAGTGCTTCTATAATTAATAATCGAAACATCATTTTTAGGCTTTCCGGGCCATGAAATATCGCCCGTAATAGAGCCGCCGCTGGTAAATGAGCCAGCATATTCTGTAGCCGAGGTAATAGCTCCTGCTTTTTGCAATTCATTTTTAAACAGTGCGAGCTTCTCCGGCTTGGCCCACTCGCCTTCCAGATCAATCTGAGCAAGCGCAGTTTGATCGAAGCCCAGTGGTTTATTTTTAAGGTGCTGAATTTGGCTGTAAATTACAATGGCCGAAATAATCATACAAATAGAAAGGCTAAACTGCACCACCACCAATGTTTTGCGGATAGAAAGTGAACCGGTGGAGCCTTTAAAACCTTTAAGTACTTTGACAGGAATAAAAGAGGAAAGATAGAAAGCAGGGTAACTTCCGGCAAGTAAGCCGGTAATCAATACCATCGAAAGTAACAATCCACAAAACTGATATGAACTGTAGTCGATCTTAATCGAAATATCAAGCAGGTTATTGAAATAAGGCAAAGAAACCTCGAGCGTAATAAAAGCAATGGCCATGGCCAGAACCGATAACAAAAGCGACTCGATCATAAACTGTCCCATGATGGTATTGCGGGTAGAGCCTAAAGCCTTACGTACCCCTACTTCCCTCGCCCGTTTTTCAGATTTAGCGGTAGAAAGGTTCATGTAATTGATACAGGCAATAAGCAACACGCAAATGGCTAGAAAAACGAATAATTTTAGCTGATCTATTTTACCGCCAGTCGATTCTCCATTATCAAATTTATCGTACAGATGGAGTTTAGCCAGTGGAAAAAGAAAAATCTGGTAGGTCATTTCCTTCAGGTTAGGTTCTTTGTTTACCACAAAATTTTTAATGGCTGTATTCGTAGCTTCTAAATTGGCATTATCTTTCAGCTGGAATATAGTTAAGCAGGTAATAGCACCCCAACCATATTCTTTCTCTGCTGGGTTTTCCTGTTCTAGAAATGCCCATGGCTGTAAAATATCAAATTGAATACTTTGGTTCTTAGGCAGATCTTCAATCACTGCACTCACCTTCAAACTTATCTTATTGTCGTAAGTAATGCTTTGGCCAAGTGGATTTTGATCGCCAAATAACTTTTTAGCAGTAGAGGCATTGATTAGCACATTATGGGGTTCGGCCAATGCTGTTTCGGGATCGCCGTAAATAAATTTCTGATCGAGGATTTTCAGAAAAGCTGGATCTACACTCAGTGCTTCCAGCTTAAAATGGTTCTGATCGTGACTGTAAAGCCTGGAGCCACCGGGCATAGAAATACGTGCTGCGTTTTTAATACCTGGCAATTCTGTTGCGGCTGCATTAGCCAACTTATTCGGTACGGCCATTGTAGTAGCCAGTTTACCGTTAAATTTCAGGTTTAATGCGGCAAAATACACTTTATCTGCATTTTTATATTGCTTGTCGAAACTCCACTCGTAATTTACATACAGCAACAACATTAAACAGCAAGCCATGCCGATGGCCAGGCCACCTACATTAATTAACGTAAAGCCTTTGTGTTTCCACAGGTTGCGCAATGCGATTTTTAGATTTAATTTGAACATCGTAGGGTTAACTGTATAAATTGTTAAACTGGTTAATTGTGAATTGCCAGTTGAAAACTGTCAATTGGTTTATTCGTATTTCAAAGCATCTACCGGGTTAGCCTTCGCAGTTTTATAGGCCTGAAAGCTCACCGTAATTAAGGCTATCAATAAGGTACCCATAGCTGCCACAAGCATAATCCACCAGCTGATATCGGTATGAAATTCGAACTTTATAAGCCACTTGCCCATGGCATAATAACTTACTGGTATAGCAATTACAATGGCTACGGCAATCATTTTAAGGAAAGAAAGCGATAGCAACTGCATTAAATTGGCAACCGATGCACCCAAAACCTTCCGTACACCAAATTCCTTGGTACGTTGTTCAGCGCTGTAGGCAACTAACCCAAATAAACCCAAGCAGGAAACGAAAATAGCCAGGCCACCAAAGAGGTTAGATAGTACTCCCAGTGTTTTTTCGGTTTTATATTTATCCAGGTACAAAGTGTTTAGGAAATTTATTTCGACCGGAAAAGCCGGATTTAATGCCTGGGTAACTTTGCTTATTGTTTCGATGTTGCGCTGCAAGCCGTTTTCTTCGTTTAAACGCATGGTAATGTATCCGGTTCTGCGTGGGTCGAAAAATACAAGCATCGGATTGTTCGATTTATAAGGTGAGTCCCAAACGTAATCGTCAAACACACCAATGATGTGGTATTTATCGCCAAAAGCACTTACAGTTCTACCTACCGGATTTTTATAACCAAAAACCTTTACTGCCGAAGCACTTACTAATACGCCTACTGAATCGGAAGCGAATTGCTTTGAAAAATCACGTCCATCGGTTAGCTTAATTCCATTGGTTTTGATGAAATCGTATGTGGTAGCTACCTGATTAAATAATACAGTGTTGGTTGGTTTAGTCATTCCTTCCCAGGCCATATCCATGAAGTTGGAGCCATGGTGCGATAAACTTACCGACGACTGGAACATGGCAGAAACAGCGCCTGATTTAAGTAATTCGCTTTTTAACAGTTCGTACTTCCCTTTCAACTCGCCATCCTGCGGAATTTCGACTAAAGCATTGATATCGAAACCAACCGGCCTGTTTTTAATGAACTGAATCTGACGGTAAATAACAAGGGTTGAAATGATCAGAATAATGGCAAAACAAAACTGCCCTACAACGAGTACCTGCCTCAAACTAACCGACCACAATCCTTTTGCACCTATTTTTCTTTTAAGGGTTTGAACCGGATTAAAGGAAGAAAGATAAAATGCCGGATAACTTCCTGCAATTAAGCCTGTAGCAAATACAATGGCCAAAATTCCTTTCCAACTGCTTACATTGAAATAAGATATGCCCAGGTTAATATTGAGTAAATGATTAAAGGCCGGCAGGCAGATTTCGAGCAGGGCGATGGCAATAACTACCGCAATAAGTGTTAGCACCATCGATTCTGTTAAAAACTGGAGAATTAACGAACTGCGGTTTGCGCCAATGGTTTTCTTTATTCCTACTTCTTTGGCCCTTTTTTCTGATTTGGCCGTGGCCATGTTCATGAAGTTGATACAGGCAATTAAAAGGATGCCAAAGGCCAGGCCAATAAAAAGATATATCTGTTCAATAGCTCCGCCAGTGCTTTTTCCATCTTCGAATTTTCCGTAGAGGTGTAGTTTACTTAAAGGGAATAATGCCTGTATTTGGAAATCATCCTGGGTATTTGTTTTAATTACCCCCATGATTTTTTTGTTTACAGCAGTTAAGTCGGCATTTTCCTTTAACATTACCAACGTGATGTAACTGTAATTCCCCCAATTAACCGATTTTGCGCTTTCATCTATCGATTCGTAAAACGACCAAGGCATTAAATAATCGAACTTATTCGAACTGTTTTCTGCCAGATCGTTAATCACAGCAGTAATATTCAGGTCGTACTTATCTTTAAACCGTACCACTTTATTCAAAACATCGGTATTACCGAATAAAAGTTTAGCTGTAGATTCGGTTAACACAATTGAATTTGGACTACTCAAAGCTGTTTTAGCATCCCCGCTGGTAAATTTATAATCGTACATTTTCAGGATACCGGGCTCGGCAAATTTTGATTTCCGTTTAAATGCGTTCGTACCATTTGCAATCAGATTTTCTTTGCCATAATCCATACGGGCAGTATACATTACCTCAGGCAAAGCTGCTTTTATTGCCGGTCCAAATGCGGTAACTGAACCTTCAAAAGTGCCCGAAATTTTCTTATTGTCGCTCTCAATGTTGGTCATGGTGGTATAAACCTGGGCCGATTTTTTAGCTTGCTTATCAAAATTCCATTCGTAGGTTACATAAAGCAACAACATTAAACAGGCAGCCAGGCCAATGGCCAAACCAATTACATTAATGAAAGAAGAGGTTTTGTTCTTCCACAGGTTCCGTAATGCGATTTTTAAGTTTAATTTGAACATCGTAGGGTTAACTGTATTAATTGTTAAACTGGTTAATTGTTAAATTGCCAACTGAAAACTGCCAATTGGTTTATTCGTATTTCAAAGCATCAACCGGGTTGGCATTAACTGCCTTTTTAGCCTGTATGCTTACGGTTATAATGGTTAATAAAATGGTAATCAATGTGGTGGTTACAAAGGGCAAAACAGGAAAATCGATCCGGTATGCAAAGGTTTTGAGCCACATATTGGTAATAACGTAGGCAATTGGCCATGAAATAACGTTGGCAATAACCACCAGGATAAAAAATGAACTATTGATTAGTTTGAGCAACTGCACATCGGTTGCACCCAATATTTTACGCACGGCAATTTCTTTTAAACGGCCATTGGTAATGTATTTGGCAAAAGCATATAAACCCAGCAAAGCGATAAAAATGGTAAGCACCGCAGCGGCGAAGAAGACAGACTGCAGCTGTTCTTGTTTTTTAAAGAGTTTACCGTAAAGCTCATCTAAAAACGCATAGCGAAAATCTTCTCCATCCAGTTTGTTAATTTCCGGCCATTGTGCTTTTAATGCTGCCAATGCGCTCGCCATTTTATTCTCTTCAATTTTAAGCATGATTTCCATCTTCGCATTTCCGCAAGGATCTTTAATGGCGTAAATGGTTGGCTGGGTGGCATTTTCGAAACCCTGGGCCTTAAAATCTTTAATTACCCCAACTATTTTATAATCGGTATGGCAACCGCTTATGGTTTGGCCAATCGGATTGGTTAATCCGTATTTGGCGGCAGCACTCTCGTTAATTACGGCCGAATTTGCTGTATCGGTTTTAAAGGATTTGGAGAAAAACCGACCTTCTTTTAACTTGATATCCAAGGTTTCGAAGTAATCGAAATCTACATCCAGGTAATCAATACTGGCTTGTACCCCATTTGAGGTATAGGTATTGGTTCCGTTGGCTGCGCCATTCGGAATTCCGGTTGCTACTGTTGCCGATTTTATACCAGGTATTTTTAACATGCGTTCTCTTACTGGCTCAAATTTGGCCGGGTTGTTAAACAAATTAATATTTTTAATGTAAACCACCTGTTCGGCTTTAAAACCCAAATCCTGACTACGCATGTATTTTAGCTGGGCATTGATAATGAACAAGCCAATAATAAAAATAACAGCAATGCTAAATTGAAAAACCAGTAAACCATTGCGTAACCAATAGCTTTGCTTGCTGGTAGAAAAATTGCCTTTTAAAACCAGTGCAGGCTTAAAACCCGATAAAACCATTGCCGGGTAAATGCCTGCAATCAATGTGATTAAAAGTAAAATTAAAGGCAGTTGCCAAAGCAAACCATTATCTACATGCCAGATAGAAAGCTTTAAAAGAAACAGGTTGTTAAAGCCCGGCAAAGCAAGCTCAGCCAAAATTAAGGCCAATATGGTAGCAGCAAAGCATTGCATTAAAATCTCGACCAGAAATTGTGTAGTTAACTGGAAACGATATGCCCCCATTACTTTTTTAACACCAACTTCTTTTGCCCGTTTGGTGGCCTGCGCAATACTTAGGTTAGTAAAATTAACACTGGCAATTACCAAAATCAGAACTCCTAAAACCGAAAGTGCAATCAGTATTTTATAAGGTGCATCGTTACCTGCTTTAGGTTTTAAATGCTGGTTTGATAAGGGATCTAAAAACGTAGAGATTCCTTTTATTTTATCAATCGTTTCCCGATCCGTTTCTTCTTTCAGTAACTCTGCCCGATATAAGCTCGTTATCTTTTCTGTTAAATTGGCAACATCAGTTCCAGGTTTAACCTGTATGTAGGTGGTGTAATTGTTATGGCCATAATTTTCGCCCTGCCCTATCTCGTTCCCAATTGAAATACCATCGAAAGTTACATTTGAATGGGTGTTATTTACAATTGAGCCATTAATCTTACTGGTTATCCCCATAACACTGCTTCCCACGATCACCATTTCAGGCTTATTATCTGTTTTATTTGGGAAAAGTGTTTTCATACTTTCCTTGCTTAAATAGGAAACACGTTCTTCATTACCCGCAGGTCTTTCCAGTCCACCAGTTGGTTTTAAATCTAGTATTTCGGCAGCAGCATAATCGGCCTGCATGAAATTATTGGTAAAAATGGTGTTTTTGCCGTTTTTAAGCACAAGTTCAAAAAAGCTACCTTTGGTGATACCTGCCTTTTCAACTTCGGGGAAGTGTTGTTTAATTGCCTTTGCTAATGGTGGCGGGGTATAATTGGTCTTAAAATCGGGGTATATCCGCCCAACAACATAAATATTTTTATAGTTCGGATTAGACTTATCGAAACTGGTTTCGTAAGTAAAATACAGCATTACTAAAATAAACGCAGCTAAAGCAATGGCCAAACCACCAACATTAATGGCAGTAATCCCCTTGTTTCTCCAAAGGTTACGCAGGGCTATTTTTAGGTTTAATTTGAACATTTTTTAGTTTTTAGTATCAGGATAAAAGTATTTAGTATCAAGACCGCAGTGGCTCACTTTAGTCTTTGGTCTTTTTGTTTTCAGCTTTACTCGTATTTTAAAGCATCAACCGGGTTAGCCTTGGCTACTTTTACCGACTGGATACTTACTGTTAAAATGGCAATCAGCACCGACAAGGTAATGGCAGCAATAAAAGGCAAAGCAGAAACATTAATTCTGTACTCATAAGCGGAAAGCCATTTATTGATAATGATATAAGCCAGCGGAAATGCAATGATATTGGCAATGGCCACCAGTTTAATAAAATCTTTATTCAGTAAAGTGAGGATATTGGCTGTACTGGCTCCCAATACCTTGCGTATACTAATTTCTTTTTTGCGCTGCTCGGCCATAAATAGTGCAAGACCAAGTAATCCTAAGCAAGAAATAAATATTGCAAAACCACCAAACCAGTTAGAAAGTGTGCCCAATAGCTGTTCGTTTCTAAATTTTGCCTTAAAATTTTCGTCCACAAACTTAACCTCAGCCGGATAAGATGGATTTAATTTTTTAATGGCTTCGCTAATCTGATTAACCGATGTTGTAATGTTATTTTTATCGTTTAAACGCATAATGATGGTGGTAGCGCGATCAGGATTCTGCGCAATAAGCAATGGCGCAGCTTTCTGATAAGGCGATTCCATTACATAATCTTTCAATACTCCGATAATCCTGATTGGCTGGTCCCAGCTAATCATTTTACCAACCGGATCTTTCATGCCCATTACCTTAACCAGTGCCTCATTAACCAGGACATTGGCAGTATCGACAAACTCTTTTGAAAAATCCCTTCCCTGCAAAATTTCCATTCCAGTGGTTTTGGTCAGATCGAGATTGGTAAACCTAAAATTTACTAGTACTTTGTCTTTAGCGTTTTTACCAGGCCAGCTTATGCCATAGGTATTGTTGCCACCGGCAGTTAGAGATTGGCTATACTCTGTAAAAGCAGTTATGGCGCCTGCTTTCATTAATTCATCTTGCAGTATTTTACGTTTTTCGGGCTTTGCAAACTCACCTTCGGTAGGAATTTGCACTAAATTTGTCCGGTTATATCCTATTGGCTTATTTTTAATGTAGTTTAACTGCTGATAAATTACCGCGGTACAAACGATTATACAGGCCGCAAACACAAACTGGAAAACCACCAGAAATTTACGGATGGATAAAGATGAACCGCCCGAGAGTTTAAATCCTTTGAGCACTTTAAGCGGATCGAAAGAAGAAAGGTAAAATGCAGGGTAGCTTCCTGCTATGATGGCGGTTAGCAATGTTAAACCTAAAAATACTGACCAGAATTTATAATCGCTGTAATCGATCCCTAGCGTGATGCCTAACAGGTTGTTAAAATAAGGCAAACTAACTTCGATCAATACAAAAGCGACCATCATACTCAGCGTGGTAAGCAAAACGGATTCGAACATGAACTGACCTACTAGGTTATTACGTGATGAACCGATGGCTTTTCGTACTCCAACTTCGCGTGCTCTTTTTTCGGATTTGGCTGTAGAAAGGTTCATGAAATTAACACATGCAATAAGGAGGATGCAAAAGGCTAAAAGAAAAAATATCCGCAACTGGTCTATTCTTCCACCAACATTTTTGCCGTTCTCAAATTTATCGTACAGATGCCATTTGGAAAGCGGGTGCATAAAGGGCTCGCCTGTAGCCTCCTTATCATGTGCCTTAATCATGCCTTTTAGCTGATTGTTAACCCGGTCAAAAGTCGCATTGTCCTGCAGTTGAACAAACATCATACAGTAGTTATTACCCCAGCCACTGGTTTGGGTCCACGGATTTAGCTTATCGTACAGTTTCCACGACATGATATAATCAATCCCTAGAGTCGAATTTTTAGGGCGGTCTGCTATAACTCCTTCTACCCTTAAATTCTCTTTATTATCAAGCTTTACTGTTTTGTTTAGAGGATCTTCATTACCAAAAAGATTTTTAGCCAGGGTTTCTGATAAAATCACACCATCAGTGCTTTGTAAAAAGGTATTTTTATTCCCTTTTAAAACCTTATAATCGAACATCCTGAGAAAACCGGGATCGCCAAAAACTGCACTCTTTTTAAAGTTGTTCTGGTTGTATGACAGGAGCGTTTCTTCTGGGTAAGACAGGCGACTAACCTGCGCAGCACCAGGTACTTTCTCGCTGATTTCATCTTTCAACTTCCCGGGAAAAGCCATAAAACTGAAGGTTTCTGTAGCTGTTTTCTGATTATTATACAATACATAAGTTTTGTCGTAATCGGTAAACTGTTTATCGTAGCCATATTCGTAGGCTACATACAATAGCAAAATCATACAACTTGCCAAACCAATGGCTAATCCGCCCAGATTAATCAGCGTGAAGCCCTTGTTTCTCCAAAGGTTACGTAAGGCTATTTTTAGGTTTAATTTGAACATTTTTCAGTCTCTTAGTATCAGGATAAAAGTATTTAGTATCAAGACCGTGGTGGCTCACTTTAGTCTTTGGTCTTTTTGCTTTCAGCTTTATTCATATTTTAAAGCATCAACCGGGTTAGCCTTGGCTACTTTTACCGACTGGATACTTACGGTTAAAATGGCAATCAGCACCGATAGTGTAATCGCAACAATAAAGGGCAATGGTGAAATCGAAACCCGATATTCGAAAGCGGATAACCATTTATTGATAATGATGTAAGCCAGCGGAAATGCAATGATATTGGCAATAGCCACCAGTTTAATAAAATCTTTATTCAGTAAAGTGAGGATATTGGTTGTACTGGCCCCCAATACCTTGCGGATACTGATTTCTTTTTTGCGTTGCTCGGCCATAAAGAGTGCAAGACCAAGTAATCCTAAGCACGAAATGAATATTGCAAAACCTCCGAACCAGTTAGAAAGCGTGCCCAAAAGTTTTTCGTCCTGAAATTTCACCTCAAAAGACTCGTTCACGAATTTTCGGTTAACAGGATAATTGGGTTCCATTTCTTTAACCAACTCATCTATTTTCTCCAATGAAGAACTGATATTCTGATTGGGGTTTAAACGGGCAATAATCATTGATGCATTATCTTTCGTATTTAAATAGAAAATCATGGGTGCTACTTTTTGATAAGCGCTTTCTACAACAAAATCTTTTACCACACCAACATTGGTTAACCTGGTACCCCAAAATTTAATTGTGGCACCAATGGGATTTTTTAGATTCATCATTTTAACGGCAGCTTCGTTAAGCATAACGCTACTTGTATCGTTCGGAAATTTTGCAGAAAACTCTCTTCCACTAATTATTTCTGTGCCGATTGTTTCAACAAAATCGTATCCAATGCCCCTATGGTTAAATGAAATCAATTCTTTCGGATTCTTTCCTTCCCATTCAATATTTGTAGTATTGTTCCCTCCTTCCGTAAAGTCTGAGCTGAAAAAAGTTACATTACTGGCTGCACCCGATTTTATTAATTGCGTTTTAAGCAATTCGAGTTTTTGCTGATCACGCAATTTTCCATCAACGGCTATCTGAATTAAGTTGGATTGATTATATCCGATGGGCTTATTTTTAATATAATTTAACTGCTGGTAAATCACCATCGTACAAACAATTAAACAGGCGGCAAAAACAAATTGCCCTACCACCAAAATTTTCCTGATCGATACGGATGAATCTGTTTTCAAGCTAAAGCCCTTTAATACTTTAACCGGCTCGAAAGATGATAAATATAATGCCGGATAACTACCTGCTACGAATCCGGTAAAAATCATTAATGCCACTAAGATTAGCCAAAATAAACTATTGTGGTAATCAATTGTGAGTTTGATATTTAGTATATTATTGAAATAGGGCAAACTAACTTCAACCAAAATAAATGCAAACACTGTAGCAATAAATGTGATTAGCAGCGATTCTAAAAAAAACTGACTTATTAAAGATCTACGTGTGGATCCGATTGCTTTCCGAACACCAACTTCTTTAGCCCTGCGCTCTGATCGGGCAGTTGATAAATTCATAAAATTTATACAGGCAATTAATAATATGCAAAAGGCCAGCAACAAAAATATCTTCAGCTGGTCTATTTTACCGCCTACTGATTTTCCGTTTTCAAAATCGGCATACAAATGCCATTTAGTTAAGGGATGAAGTAGTGCTACAGAAACAATTTCCTTATTATGTCTTTTGTAAATGTCTTTTATATCTGCATTCGCCTCAGTAAAAGCATTATTATCTTTTAGTTGTACCAGGGTAAGGCACATGTTGTTCCCCCAGTTAGCCTCTTTTGCCCAGGTTTCTCTTTTTTCGAATAATTCCCAGGGCATAATGCACTCAAAATTTATACTGCTATTGGCCGGCACATCATCTATTACTGCTTCTACTTTTAAAACATCCTCATTTTCTAACTTTACAGTTTTATTGACAGGATCTTCATTGCCAAATAATTTTTCGGCGTAAGATTTAGTAAGGATAATGGTATTTATATCTTTTAAAGCCCTGGCTGAGTTACCTTTAATAAATTTATAATCTAATATT
Source organism: Pedobacter sp. KBW01 (assembly GCF_003852395.1). NCBI lineage: Bacteria > Pseudomonadati > Bacteroidota > Sphingobacteriia > Sphingobacteriales > Sphingobacteriaceae > Pedobacter > Pedobacter sp. KBW01. The sequence goes on along the minus strand of NZ_QAJQ01000009.1, from coordinate 8,866 downwards.
TTAAGAAAATTCGGATCAGCATATACAACTCTGCTGCTTATCTTTTTTTCGCCGGCAGTGATTAAATTCGTTTGCGGATAAGTTGAATGAGAGGCATATTTTACTCCGGGTAATTTTTCCTGCAGCTCGCCGGCCATTACATTGGGTGTCCACGACCAGCTGAAGGTTTTACCATTAGCTACCACACTTTGATAAACTACATACGTTTTTTCGTTATTTGTAAACTGCTTATCGTAACTCCACTCGTAAGCCACATATAGAAGCAAAATCAGGCAACTGGCCAGGCCAATGGCTAATCCACCGATGTTGATCAGTGAGAATCCCTTGTTTTTCCAAAGGTTGCGTAAGGCTATTTTCAGGTTTAATTTGAACATATTATTTGTATCAGGTAGTTAGGGTACTTTAGGTAGCAGGTGTTTAGTAGCGAGTATCAAGTGGTTAGTAGCAGGTAGTTAGTATAAAGTATCAAGTAGTTAGTATCAAGTAGTTAATATCAAGGGTTGAGCAGCGATAGACTTTCTCTTGCCTGTCCCAAATCTCCCCATCCGGGAAGATTGTTGGGTGGCTATCATTAAACTAAACTAAAATCTTTTTTAATGGCTGAAGGCAGAAGCTTAAAGGTTGGTATAACTTGACCTTCTGCCTTCCTTCCTATATCAGCTCTTCGTTTCTACTCTTGTTTATCTTTTCCGAAATTACATGGCCATCTTTCAGGTTAATAATCCGGTTAGAAAAACTGGCATCATGGCTCGAGTGTGTTACCATTACAATAGTGGTTCCTGTTTCGTTTAACTCACAAAGCAACTCCATCACTTCGTTACCGTGCGAGCTATCCAGGTTCCCGGTAGGCTCATCGGCCAAAACCAATTTAGGCTTGGTTACTAAAGCCCGGGCTACTGCCACACGCTGCTGCTGACCACCGGATAACTGTTGCGGAAAGTGCCCGCTACGGTTTACAATGTTCATCCGCTCAATAATTTCGTTAACCAGTTTCTTGCGCTCGGTTGCCGGAACTTTATTATAAATTAAAGGCAGTTCTATATTTTCAAAAACAGTAAGTTCATCAATCAGATTAAAATTCTGGAAAACGAAGCCCATATTTCTTTTGCGGAAATTGGAACGTTCTCTATCGTTAAGCGTTAAAAGCTCGGTATCAATAAACTTGTAGCTTCCGCTTTCTGGTTTATCTAACAAGCCCATTACGTTTAAGAGGGTAGATTTTCCGCAGCCTGATGGCCCCATAATGGATACAAACTCGCCTTCTTTTACATGAAGATCGATCCCGTTAAGGGCTGTTGTTTCTACTTCTTCTGTTTTGTAAACTTTTTCCAGTTTTTCTATTTTAATCATAGCTTTTAGTATTGAGTATCAAGTGTTGCAGGGCTAGTAGCAAGTATTTTAGTAGCAAGTAACTAGTAATAAGTATTTAGTAGCGATTACCTGGTATTTAGTAGCAAGACTTGATTATATTGTTTATTTAATTTTAAAATTTCTGCCAAAGGCTTATCGCAATCGCTTATCTTATTTATTAATCTCTACCTGATCGTACTGGTTAAATTGATCGTAAGAAGAAGTTATTACCTCATCGCCTTTCTGCAAACCATCCAATATTTCGTAGTAGAGGTAGTTTTTCCTTCCAATTTTCACATTTTTCTTGGTCGCTTTGCCGTTGTTTACCACAAACACCCACGAGCCGCCTGTACTTTGAAAAAACTGCCCTTGCGACAAAAGCAACGATTTACTGTTATCAGACAAGGTTAACTTGGTTTGCAGTGATAAGCCACGACGTAAACCATCAGGTGCGGCAGTTTTAAACACCATTTCTACCTGAAACTGCCCTGCTGTAACCTCTGGTATTACTTTACTCACGGTTAAATTATAGGTTTTACCATTAAATTCGCAGGTAGCGGTTTGCCCTTCTTTTACCCTGTTAATGTAATATTCATCAACGCCTGCCTGCAATTTATACCCTTGCAATACATCAATCTTTCCGATCATTTCGTTCGAATTGTAAGATTTACCAATTACCGGATCGTAAGAAGACAATTTACCTGAAACGGGTGCCTTGATCGTCATATTTTCGATGTTTTTCCTGATCATTTCCAAACTCTCGTTCATTTGTCCCATCGATTGGTCGATTTGTGCGAGTTGCATTTTTCTGCTTTGGTTTTCCTGGGCAATAGCCTGTCTTACAATTTTACGTTTTCCCTGGTAATACTCGTAATCCTGACTCGATTTGTTAAATTCCTGCAGCGTAATTACTTTTTTACTGAACAGGTTACTATCCAAACGAAACTGTCTTGTCGCTGTACGCAGGTTATTTTCAACATCCAGTAAATCCTGGTTTAGCACCCTTTGGTTTTGCTCCAAATCCAAACGTGATTTACGCAATTGGTTAATCTGTTCGGTAGCTGCTGTTTGGCTCGAAGTGTAACTTAACATCGCATTCGAATTAGAGATCCGTAACAGTGGCGTACCTTTTACTACCGAAGCACCATTTTCGGTAAAGATTTCGGCTACTGTTCCGCCTTCTGATGAACTTACAATTACCGAGGTTAGTGGAACCACACTGGCATTTAACAAAACAACATCTTCAAAATCGCCAAACTCTACTTTGCTGATGGTTAATTTATCGGCATCGGCACTGTATACTTTCTTTAGCGATAAGGTGTAGCCATAAATTACAATTGCCACAAAAGCAACGGCGCCGCCTATCATCAATAAGGTTTTTCTGCTAAATCTTTTCTTCTCTATTTTCTTGTCCATGTGTTCGCTTGTACTGTTCGGTTTCTCTAATAACCAAGCTTGTGCCAAAACCCAAAAACACAATTAAAATACTAATAATCAAATATTTAAAAGTTTTCACTATTTTAACCTGTTCATTATCGAACAGTTTATGTGCGGGAGCGGACAGTTTAGTTAATTTTGCCTCACTCCCCCAGGAGAGGGATAGTAAAAAAGAATATATGTATAGTAACTTTAATAGGGAGAGGTTATGTTAGACACTACAGTTTTAATTATCGATGATGATGACGACATTCTATTGAGTGCGCGTTTATTTTTAAAGCAACAGGTTAAACAGGTGATTACCTGCAAATCGCCGAAAGAGATCAATGTTTTACTAAGCAAAAACGAAGTCGACATTATCCTTTTAGATATGAACTATCAAAAAGGTGCAAGCGATGGTCGCGAGGGGCTGTACTGGCTCGAACATATTTTATCGATCGATAAGGACTATGTGGTCATTTTAATGACGGCTTTTGGCAACGTTGAACTTGCCGTAAAAGCAATTAAAAACGGGGCTACCGATTTTATCTTGAAGCCCTGGGAAAATGAAAAGCTTTTTGCCACGATCTCAGCCGCATCTAAACTCCGCGAATCGACCCGGAAGGTTAAGAAACTCGAAAAAATACATTCTTCTCTGCAAAAAGATATGACCCGTGGTTTTGATAACATTGTAGGTCAGGCCGAAGGAATAAAACATTTACAAAACACCTTAATAAAAGTTGCTCCTACGGATGCCAATGTGCTTATTTTAGGCGAAAATGGTACCGGAAAACAGGTTTTTGCTTACGAAATACATGGAAACTCGCAACGGAAAAATCAGGTATTTATGCATGTTGACCTGGGCTCGTTAAATGAAAATTTATTTGAAAGTGAGCTTTTTGGTTACGCCAAAGGAGCCTTTACCGATGCACGGGAAGATAAACCCGGCCGCTTTGAACTGGCAGATGGAGGTACCATTTTTTTAGATGAGATTGGCAATTTAACCCTACCGCTTCAGGCCAAGTTATTGAGTGTTTTGCAAAACAGAACCGTTACCCGCTTAGGCGAGAGTAAAGAGCGTAAGGTAAATGTGCGGTTAATTACAGCAACCAATATGCCCCTTGATGAGATGGTGGCCAAAAATACCTTCAGGCAGGATTTATTATTCAGGATTAATACTGTTGAGTTATTGCTGCCGCCTTTACGCAAACGCGGCGGAGATATTTTGCTCCTGGCCAATCATTTTATGCAGGTTTTTAGTTCTAAATACCACAAAGAAATCCGTAATTTAAGTGCTAAGGCACAAGAAGTACTCCTAAATTACAAATGGCCAGGCAATGTGCGTGAGCTGCAGCATGTTTTAGAACGGGCGGTAATTATGAGCGATGGAACCGACATTTCTGAAGCAGATTTACAGTTAAGTCCGCAGCGATTTGCGCAGAATACTGCCTTGCCTGATGAAATGGCTTTAGAAGATATGGAGAAAATGATGGTGCAAAAAGCAATTGACAAGCACAAGGGCAATATATCAAAGGCAGCAGCCGAGCTGGGCCTAACCCGTGCCGCATTGTACCGGAGAATTGAGAAATTTGGAATTTAATTGGAGGTGGAGGGTAAAATGGCAGAAGGTAGTTTTCGCTATGCCCCCTACCTTTAAACCTTCTTCCTTTAACCTTAAAATATGTTCTACAAACGCTTTACTTTTCGTTTAATATTTCGCCTGTTGGTTATCAACCTGCTGGGTTATCTTTTGTTTTACCTCATTAGTAATACCCAACTCTGGTTTACTATTATTGGTGTTTCATTTGTATTGCTGGGGGCCATTATTTCCCTTTATTACTACATTAACGAAATCCGATCAGATATTAAACGCTTTATATTGGCTGTAAAAACGCGCGATCATACCTTAAACTTCAAGAATAAAGCAACAAAAGGTAGTTTTCCGGAGCTATATGAATCTTTTGGCGAAATCCTGCTGGTACATAAACAAATCAGGCTGGAGCAGGAAGCCATGTTTCAATTGATTAAAACCATACTTGAGCAGGTTCCTGTTGGCGTAATTGTGATCAATAATACCAAAACAGCCGAAGAAAACGAGGAAATTGCCTTTTTTAACCAGGCAGCCTCCAACTTATTAAGCATTCCGGCTTATAAATACTGGCACAGGTTAAAACAGCACCTGCCTGCCTTTGCCAACGAAATAGAGCACATTGTTCAGGGCGGAAAAAGGTTTTTGGAATTAAAAATACAGGATAAACTCATTCAGCTTTCTACTGAGGTTATTCCACTGAACCTATATGGGAAAAACTATACCATAATCAGTTTTCAAAATATAAAAGATGAAATTGAGCAGAAAGAAACCGAAGCCTGGAACCGGTTAATTGGTGTTATTTCGCACGAAATCCTCAATTCCATTACCCCAATCAGTTCTTTATCCGATACCATTAACAGCATGGTGAGCGACAAGGAAAACCTCGACATGTCTGAAATGGAGGATCTGAAAACAGCCTTGCAAACGATCAAAAGACGTTCTGCCGGTTTGCTTGATTTTGTAAAAGATTACCGCCTAATTGCCGAGCTGCCCACACCAAATCTCGAATCGCATACCATTGGCGAAATCCTGAAGCACATCAAAGTATTAATGCAGCCTTTTGCCAGGGTAAAAAATGTAGTGCTGGATGTAGAACAAACTTCATCCAAAATTACTGTTCAGCTCGATTTAAAGTTAATTGAACAGGTACTGATCAATCTGATTACCAACAGCATTTATTCGGTTGAGGAAACAGCAAACCCGCACATTTCGGTAGCTTACCGTTTAGAGCATACCAAATTATATATCGATGTGAGCGATAACGGAAAAGGAATTGAAGCAGCCGACCTCGAGAAAATATTTGTGCCTTTTTATACCACCAGAAAAAATGGTTCGGGCATTGGCCTTACCATTAGCCGCAACATTATGAAAATGCATCGCGGTAGTATAGAAGTTATATCTGCACCAAAAGAACTGACTACTTTTTCGCTTGTATTTAATTATGTGTAAACAACCGAAACTGTAGCTATAGTGCAACAACAGCAGTTAATTTTCAAAAGCAACGCCAATAATCATATTTCGCTCAATCATCTGAATGTTTTTTAACCTAAAAATTCAAACAAAAACAGTTTAACGGGCTTTATTAATGTAGATACATTAAATATAAGCATGAAGACAGTTATAATATCGAACAGACTACCCGTTAAGATTATTGAAGAAAATGATGAGTACACGTTTATCCCAAGCGAGGGTGGCCTGGCCACCGGGCTTGGCGACGTTTATAAATCGGGCAATTCCATATGGATTGGTTGGCCCGGAATTGAAGTGCCAGAAGAACGGCAACAAGTAGTAACAGCTAAACTTGCCAAACTTAACCTCTACCCCGTATTTCTTACACAAGATGAAATTAACCTTTATTACGAAGGCTTTTCGAACGAAGTTTTATGGCCGGTTTTTCATTACCTGGTTACTTACGCCCATTACGAACAAAGTTATTGGGATTGTTACCAGTCTGTTAATCATAAATTTGCTACTGCAGCTTTAAAAGTACTTGCTAAAAAAGATAAAATATGGATACAGGATTACCAATTATTACTTTTACCAGGCATATTGCGTAAGCATTTACCGCAATCAACCATTGGTTTTTTTCAGCATATCCCCTTCCCCTCTTACGAAATATTCAGGTTGATTCCCTGGCGGGACGAACTTTTAAATGGTATGCTCGGTTCCGATCTAATCGGTTTCCACACCTACGACGATGTACGCCATTTTTTAAGCACAGCCACCCGGTTACTTCCGGTAAACTCATCGGCCAACATCTTAAACAGCAACGAAAGGCAAATTGTAGTTGAGGCCTTTCCGATGGGCATTGATTTCAATAAATTTTCTGAACTAACCTCGCGCGATGAAGTTCAAAAAGAAATCGAATATTTCCGCAAGGGTAAAGAAGATGTTAAACTGATTCTTTCTATCGACCGGCTCGACTATAGCAAAGGGATTTTAGAACGGTTAAAAGCACTCGATCTCTTGCTGCAATTGCATCCCGAATACATTGGAAAAATAGAGCTGTATATGGTGGTAGTGCCCTCGCGCGATACTGTTCCGCAATATCGCGATTTAAAGGAGCAAATCGATCAGTTTGTAGGTAACCTGAACGCCCGTTACCGTTCTATTAACTGGATTCCGGTTAATTATTTTTACCGCTCTTTCCCTATCGAAGTACTTTCGGCACTATATGCATCTGCCGATATCTGCCTGGTTACCCCCATGCGCGATGGCATGAACCTGGTGAGCAAAGAATACGTGGCCAGCAGGCAAAACAATGATGGTGTGCTTATTCTGAGCGAAATGGCAGGTGCTTCGAAAGAATTAACCGATGCAGTAATTGTAAACCCCAATAACATAGGCGATATTATGGAGGCCATTGTTCTGGCCTTAAAAATGCCTTTAGTAGAACAACAAACCCGCATGAAAGCCATGCGGGGTATTGTACAAAAATTTAATGTTAAACATTGGGTCAATAATTTTATTTTAAGACTAAACGAAGTGAAAAATTCGCAACAATCATTATTAACCAAACACGCAGTAAACCTGATCAACGAAAATATTACCAGGCATTACCAGCAAACAGCCAATCGTGTTTTATTTCTCGATTACGACGGAACCCTGGTTGATTTTACCGGAAATATAGATGATGCATCGCCAGATGAGGAACTGTATGAACTGATTAAAAAACTAACCGGCGATGAAGCCAATAAAGTGGTAATTATAAGTGGAAGAAGAAATGAAACACTGGAAAAATGGTTCGGACATTTAAAGGTAGATATGATTGCCGAACATGGTGCCTGGCAAAAAACACAAGGCGATAAATGGAATTGCCTGCCCCTTTTAACCGACCAATGGAAGCAGGAGATGAAAGCCATTTTAGAAACCTATATCGATAGAACGCCCGGTTCTTTTATTGAAGAAAAAAGTTATTCGCTGGTTTGGCATTATCGCAAAGCGGATGAAGGGTTGGGCGAATTGCGGGCGAATGAAATTGTGAGCCATTTAAAAATTTTAGCAGCCGATAAAGGTTTGCAGCTGATGCCGGGCAACAAGGTTATTGAGTTTAAAAATATGGAGGTAAATAAAGGGAAAGCCGCTTTAAACTGGCTTTACAATAAACATCCGGATTTTATACTGGCGCTGGGTGATGACCATACAGATGAAGATATTTTTAAGGCCTTACCTGATGATGCTTTTACGATTAAGGTTGGCAATAACATATCAGAAGCCAAATATTACCTTAACGATTATAAAGAGGTGAGGAAATTATTGTGGAGTTTAGTTAAGGAAGAATTTGTGGAGCGGGGTTAATCTTTTACCGATCGGTGTACACCATATTGTTCGGAACATCATTTTACACTAGCTATCGGTGTCATCACCGACAACCACGGATTAACATACCTACAGTAGCCCTATCTGCAAAACGATACTCCCTTATTTCTATAGATGGAGATACTAACCGAGGATAAATGCCTTATTAATATTTTATTTTAACCATTTAAAACTTTTGTGACATTTTTTTTTGTGACCGAAAAAATTGTCACAAAAAAAATTGTCACAACTTTGTGGCGGTTTTTCTTATGTGCGCAAAAGTTGCCACAATAATTAAACGTTGGTTCGGTATGCAATCCGGTCATTCCCGTGAAAACGGGAATCTTAAAGCAAAATAAATGTGTAGCTAAGGCATTAGGATTCCCAGTCAAGTTGGGAATGACGATCAAGTGGTGGGTCGATTAATAATCCCATCCTGGATTTCCCCTTTGAAAAGATTTAAAATGATTTGATCCGGCTACACAAACCCGTCATTCCCGTGAAAACGGGAATCTTAAAGCGAAATAAATGAATAGCTACAGCATTAAGATTCCCAGTCAAGCTGGGAATGACGATCAAGAAGTTGGCCGATTAATAATCCCATTCTGGGTTTTCCCCTTTAAAAAGATTTAATCCGTCCTTCGACAGGCTCAGGATGACAAGCTAATCTTGTTTCCCAAAAACCATAGGTTGGTCGGGATTTGTAATTAG